>NZ_CABSQF010000058.1:0-26509 GCF_902479695.1 uncultured Phyllobacterium sp.
TTCGTTTGCACCCTAAGACGATATTCCTGTAGGAAGAAGGAATCGACTCGTCATACATTACTTTGTGTGTGCTAGTTCTCACACGTATTCCCGTAGTTTTTTTTTTTTTTTCAAGCAGAAGACGGCATACGAGATTTCGCGCCGCGACCTGTTTCTTGCGTCGAGCGCGATAGCTGGTGGGCTCGCCATGTCGCAGGTCATGCCGGATCCTGCCGCCGCGGCGGTTCCGCTTTCGCCGGTGAAGTCGCCGGGTTTCAAGCGCTTCAAGCTGGGTGAATTTGAGGTCACCACGCTTCTCGATGGCCTGCGCCTGTCCGATGGCCCGTTTCCCACCTTCGGTGCCGATCAGTCGCAGGAGAAGGTGGCAGAACTGATGCGCGCCAACTTTCTGCCCGAAACAAAGTTCGTCAATGGTTTTGCCCCGGTGCTGATCAATACCGGTGCTGAACTGATCCTGTTCGATACGGGTTTTGGCGCTGCAGGGCGCGACAACGGTTTCGGCCAGCTGGAAGCCAATATGAAAGCGGCGGGTTACACGCCCGATCAGGTGAGTGTCGTTGTCATCACCCATATGCATGGTGATCACATCGGCGGCCTGATGAACGGCGAAATGCCTGCCTTTGCCAATGCGCGCTATATCGCGGGGCAGATCGAATATGATTTCTGGACCGATCCGGCCCGGGCGGGCACGCCGGCGGAAGCAGGTGCCAAGGGTGTTGCGGCCAAGGTGAAACCGTTGGCGGAAAAGACCACCTTCATCAAGGCGGGTGATGCGGTTGTGTCAGGGATTACCAGCGAAGCGGCCTACGGCCATACGCCCGGTCACATGATTTTCCATGTGGAATCCGCGGGCAAGCGTCTGGTGCTGACAGCCGATACCGCCAATCATTACGTTGCTGCTTTACAGCATCCGGAATGGGAGGTGGCTTTCGATACGGACCGGGCCAAGGGCATCGAGACGCGCAAGCGGGTGCTCGACATGATTGCCACCGACCGCGTGCCGTTCATCGGCTATCACATGCCCTTCCCATCGGCTGGTTATCTCGACCGGCAGGGAAGCGGCTACCGTTTCGTACCGGTGACCTATCAGTTCGATGTCTGACCCTGTCCGGGCGTTGCCGACGCGGCTTCGGCGCGCTTGCGCCGGATCGCATCCGCAATGAACACCCGTGACAAGGCGTGGTAGAGCGGTTCGTGCGAGATGATGCGCGCCGTGCCGTAACCGAGCATGGATGTACACATCAGCGCGATGACGCTGTCATGGCTCCCGGTCATTTCCAGAATGATGACAAAAGCCGTCATCGGCGCTTGCACCACCCCGGCGAAATAACCGGCCATGCCGAGCACGGCGGCGAGGCCGATATTGCTGCCGGTGAGCAAACCGACCGTGCTGCCGAAGCTCGCGCCGACGGACAGCGAGGGCGCAAAAATGCCGCCGGGAATGCCGGAAACCATGGAAAGGAAACTGGCGAGCAGTTTCTCCAGGAAGAAATACCACGGCAGGGCATGGCCTTCCACGGCGCCGCGCGCCTGTTCGTAGCCGGTGCCGAAGGTTGTACCGCCTGAAGCAACCCCGATCAGCGCCACGGCGAAACCGCACACAGCGGCGAGCAGCAGGGTACGGCGAAACGGATCGGGTGTCGTCCAGCGCTTGATCCTGCGCAATGCCTTGACGGCACCGGCGCTGAAGCAGGCGCCGAATGCACCGCCGCCGACACCGCACAGGATCACCAGAAGCCAGTCGGAAAAGCTGGTTACGACGGCAACGGATGAACCGAAATAGGTATAGTTGCCGACAAGTCCGATGGCGGCGAGGCCGGAGAGGATGACGGCGGTCAGAACAAGGCCGTTGGTGCGTGCCTCATAGGAGCGGCCCATTTCCTCGATGGCAAAGACGATGCCGGCGAGCGGCGTATTGAACGCCGCGGCAATACCGGCGGCGGAGCCTGCAAGGATGAGCCCGCGCGCCTGCGCCATGCCGCCCCAGCGGGCCACCTGCAGCATCAGCGACGCGCCGACCTGGACTGTGGGGCCTTCACGCCCGATGGAGGCTCCAGTAAACAGGCCGACAACGGTCAAAAGGATCTTGCCGAAAACCATGCGCAGGGAAAGCAGCCTGACGCGATCCTCGTGATCGTTGAGATGGCGGGCCGCGATGGCCTGCGGAATGCCGCTGCCCTGGGCATTGGGAAAGAAACTGTAGGCCATATAGGCGCAGAAAATGAAGCCGAGCGGCGTGATGATCAAGGGCAGGAATGTCGTCCAGCCGCTGGTTCCGATCACGCCATGAAACGTTTCCTGGGCAAGATCCGCCAGCTTGGCGAAGAGGACGCTGATCACACCAATGGCAACCGCCCCCGCCCAGAACACCAGGCGCGGCCGCCAGACCCGCGTGTTGCCCCACATGGCACGGGACCGGCGCAGGAAGGAAACTTTTCGGTAAATCGGGCGCACCACATCTCCTGCGTTCAACCGTCCAAGGGATCGTATGGTCCTAACATGGGGGAAAGCGATGGGCCAGTCTCAACAATTCACCCTTTTGCTGCCAAGATGCATAGGGCATTTTGCCACCAAGGAGGACGTCATGAAACGATTCTTTGCCATGCTTTGTGTCTCACTGTCGCTCGGGGCTGTGTCGTCGGCGGTCGCCGCTTCACCGGAGGAAAAGGTTGATCCGATCGACAAGGCGGCGACGGAATGTCTGAACAGTCCGGCAGGGCAGACGACCGCAGGAATGGTCGACTGCTCGCACAAGGCCTTTGTCGCCTATGACAAGCAGCTCAACGAGATTTACAAGAAAGTCCTAGCATCGGTCGATCCGGAATCAGCCAAACAGATTCGCGATGCGCAGCGCAAATGGGTGGCGTGGCGCGAGGCCCAGATCAAGGCCGACAACGGCCCATGGCGCGCCGACCGGGGTTCCATTGCCAGCATGGATATTGAGGCGCTGAATGTGGACGCCGTGCGGGCGCGCATCAAGGAACTTCAATATTATGCGCAGTAGGCGCGGCATCCATCCACCCCTAGAGGGAGATCGCGTATCGCTGATTGCGGAATAAATACGTTTCCACCTTTCCAAACCGACATATCCATGTTACCAGCCCGTGCCAATTCACCGGAACATTACTGACTCGGCGCACCGCCATCGTGGTGCGCTTGTCGCATTTTAAGGAATTGGTTATGGCAAAAATTGTTGAATCCGCGACGGGCGCGCTGGCACTGACATTTGACGATGTCCTGCTTCAGCCGGGTCATTCCGAGGTCATGCCCGGCCAGACTGACATTCGCACCCGCATTGCTCCCGATATCGAACTGAACCTGCCGCTGCTCTCCGCTGCCATGGACACCGTCACCGAGTCGCGCCTTGCCATTGCCATGGCTCAGGCTGGCGGCATGGGCGTCATCCATCGCAATCTGACACCGGAGCTGCAGGCCGAAGAGGTCCGGCAGGTCAAGAAGTTCGAATCCGGCATGGTCGTCAACCCGGTCACCATCGGCCCGGACGCTACGCTTGCCGATGCGCAGGCATTGATGCGCGCCCATGGCATTTCCGGCATTCCGGTGGTCGAGAACGCCGGCGAGGGCAGCCGCAAGCCAGGCCGTCTCGTTGGCATTCTGACCAACCGCGACGTGCGCTTTGCGTCCGATCCCAATCAGAAGATTTACGAGCTGATGACGCGTGAAAACCTCATCACCGTGCGCGAAAACAATGTCCAGCACGAGGAAGCCAAGCGCCTTCTGCACCAGCACCGCATTGAGAAGCTGCTGGTGGTGGACAGCAAGGGTCATTGCGTCGGCCTGATCACCGTCAAGGATATGGAAAAGTCGCAGCTGAATCCGAATGCCGCCAAGGATGCACAGGGACGCCTGCGGGTTGCCGCTGCATCCAGCGTCGGCGAAGACGGTTTCGAGCGCGCCGAACGGCTGATTGCCGCCGGCGTCGACGTGCTCGTCATCGATACCGCTCACGGCCATTCGCAGCGTGTCCTGGATGCGGTCACCCGCGCCAAGAAGATGTCGAACGCCGTGCGCATCATTGCCGGTAACGTTGCAACGGCTGCGGGCACGCAGGCGCTGATCGATGCGGGTGCCGATGCGGTCAAGGTCGGTATCGGACCGGGCTCGATCTGCACCACGCGCATCGTTGCCGGTGTCGGCGTGCCGCAGCTTTCCGCCATCATGTCGGCCGTGGAAGCCGCGCACAAGGCCGGTGTTCCGGTCATCGCCGATGGCGGCATCAAATATTCCGGCGATTTCGCCAAGGCGCTTGCGGCCGGTGCCGCTGCTGCCATGGCAGGTTCTGCCCTTGCCGGAACCGAGGAAAGCCCCGGCGAGGTCTATCTCTACCAGGGCCGTTCCTTCAAGGCTTATCGCGGCATGGGTTCGGTCGGCGCAATGGCCCGCGGTTCGGCGGATCGCTACTTCCAGGCGGAAGTCCGCGACGAGCTCAAGCTTGTGCCGGAAGGCATTGAAGGCCAGGTGGCGTACAAGGGGCCGGTGTCGGGCGTACTGCACCAGCTTGCCGGCGGTCTTCGTGCATCGATGGGCTATGTCGGTGCCAAGAACCTGGAAGAGTTCCGCGACAAGGCGACCTTTGTCCGCATCACCAATGCGGGCCTGCGGGAAAGCCACACCCACGACGTGACGATTACGCGCGAAAGCCCGAACTATCCCGGCGGCAACTGATCGGGGCGCGGAGGCCATGTCTGACAACGCCCTCCGCGACCACTTCTCGGCCATGGCGCGCAACAGCGCCTGGTCGAACCATCGGCTGCTCGGCGCCTGTGCGGGGCTGACGGATGCCGAATTTGTGCAGGAGCGGACCAGTTTCTTCCCGTCGCTGCAGATGACGTTGAATCACAATCTCATTGTCGATCACATCTATCTGGCTGACATGACCGGCGTCGGCCGCAAGAACATCAGCCTCGTCGAGGATATTCCCTTTCCCAAACTGGCTGATCTCCGAGAAGCGCAGGAGGCGTTCGACGCCGATCTGATCGCCTTTTGCGACAGTCTGAGTGCGCCGGATCTCGACCGGATCGTTATGATCGAATGGCAGGACGGGCAGGTTTCACAGGAGCCGATCCGGCTTGTTCTGTCCCATCTGTTCGTGCACCAGATTCATCATCGCGGGCAGGCGCATGCGATGCTGGCGGGAACAAAAGTGCCCCCGCCGCAGCTTGATGAGTTTTTCCTGAACTACGATGTTGCGCGCCGGAAGGGCGAACCTTTCGCGACTTGACCTCCCTCAAGGGGGTCAGTTCACGGAATAATCTTCCGCGCCCGCAAGTCGCGGAAGACGTTCAGGAACATTTCTTCCGTATCGATATGGTCGTGGAAGCCGGCGCGCCGCAGTTTGCTGCCGTCGGCGAAGAAATCGTAATTCCAGCCGAACACCGCATCGCCAAATCCCCATGACGAGACATCCCTGTAGGGGACTGCCGCAAGATTGTGCTTCCCAATCATTTTATCCCAGAGCGGTTCCTTGTCGGCCATCACCACATTCAGGGACATGGGCAGGGGCGGGGCAACCTCCAGATCGAAAAACTTGGCAATTTTCGGCCACATCTCGCTCCAGCGGAAGAGATCGCCATTGTTGATGTTGTAGGCCTGATTGCCTGCAGCCGGATCGGTGGCGATGAACACCGTCGCCCGCGCCAGCAGACCGGCATCGGTCATTTCAAGCAGGCTGTCATAGGCTCCGGGCTTTCCGGGAAAGCGCAGGGGAATGCCAAGTTCCCTGGACATCGAGGCGTAGACGGCGATTACCGAGGCGAGGTTCATCGGGTTGCCCAGCGCGTATCCGATAACGACCGACGGGCGCAGCGCGGACCATGTCCAGCGTTTTCCCTTTTGTGCGGCTTCGAGAAAATCCTGCTGGTCGATGTTGAATTCCGGCGGCATGTGATTGGCATCGCTCTCGCGCGCCGGGGTCTTGAACGGGCCGAGATGTGCACCATAGACCTTGTATCCCTGCATGAGGCTGATGTGCCGGAGGCCGGGTGCGATGGGTTCGACGGCATTGACCACGTTGACCAGCATGGCAAGGTTCGGCGGCACCAGCTCCGCCCAGGTCGGACGGTCCTGATAGGCCGCATAAAAGATATGGGTGACATCGGTGAGGTGCGCGAGCTTTCCCTTGGCATCCGCCGCATCAAGCAGATCGACGGCGATGTGGCTGAGCCTGCCATCTGCAATCCCGCCGCGCCGGGACAGGCCGACAATCTCCCAGTCACCCAATTCCTTGAGATATGCAATGAGGTTGCCACCGATGATGCCATTGGCACCCACAATCACGGCCTTTTTCATGTCCTGCGTCATTTCAACAGCTCCATATTGGTTGGTGCCGTCAGCATCATCCATTTGCATATGTTTGCGTAGTCTATCAATTGTGATATCATTCATAAGAAAATATTTGAGGTGATGAGTGGACCGCTTTGCTGCAATGAAGACGTTCGTACGGGTGGCGGAGCTTGGCTCTCTGTCGGCGGCGGCGCGGGAACTGGGGCTCACGCAACCGGCCGTCAGCCAGCAGATGGCGGCGCTGGAGCGTCACCTGAACATGCGGCTTCTGCATCGCTCGACACGCCAGCTGGCCCTGACCGACAGCGGCGAGACCTATTACCAGCGGGCGCGGCATATCCTGCAGACCGTCGAGGAGGCGGAAGAGGCGGTGGCTGGCCTCACAGCTTCGGTTCAAGGCAACCTTCGCGTGCATGCGCCTGTCGGGTTCGGCCAGATGCACCTGACGCCGATGCTGATCGATTTTCAGCGCCAGCACCCGGATTTGACTGTCGAATTCATTCTCGATGACCGCTTTGCCGATCTGGTGGCCGAGGGTGTGGACGTTGCCATCCGGTTCGGCGCACTCGCCTCCTCCGGGCTGGTGGCACGGAAACTGGCGACGTTCGAGCGTATTCTCGTGGCTTCGCCGGATTATCTCGCGCGCCATGGCAGCCCCCTGCTGCCGGAGGAACTGTCAGAGCATCAGCATGTCAGGTTCATCTGGTCGCCGCAGGGCGAGGCGGTGCCGCTGATCGGCCCGGAGGGGCCGATTGTCGTGCCGGTCAAATCAGGCTTTCTCGCCAACAACGCTTTTGTGCTCAATCAGGCTTTGTGTGCGGGCGTGGGCATTGGCGGGGCGCAGGTGCCGCTGGTCCAGCCGTTTCTCGACGACGGCACGCTGGTTCGCGTGCTGCCCGCTTACCGCTATGCCCCCATGGATATGCACGTGGTCTATGCCTCGGCAAAGTTTCTGCCGCGCAAGGTACAGGCGTTTGTCGATCATCTCGCGGCTGGCTTGTCCGGAATTCCCGGGTTGAATTAACAGCTTGCGGAAAAAATGAACGTAGACGTAAGATGCGCCAACGTTGGAGGACCCCATGTCGCAGACCGCAATTTTCTGGCCGATGATCGCACTGACCGCGTTGATCTATATCGTCTACGGCCTGGTATTCCTTCGCCGGATGGAGGCGGTCAAAAGCGGCCAGGCGTCGCCCCGCGATTTCAAGCTGCCGCTGAAGGAGCCGGAGGTCAGCGTCACGGTGATCCGCAACCTGATCAATCTTTATGAACTGCCCGTCCTGTTCTACGCCGTCTGCATTTCGCTTTATGTGGTCAATGGCTCATCGTTTCTTGCCGTCATTGTTGCCTGGCTGTTTGTGGCAGCACGCATCGCCCACACCGTCGTGCATGTGACGTCGAACCGTTTGAGGCTGCGCCAGCCGATTTTCACCATCGGCTATCTCTTGAACGGTATTCTCTGGGTCATTCTCGCGCTGCATCTGGCGATACCCGCAACGGCTTAGAAAGCGGTGAAGGGATTGCGGGGAACGGCCAGGAACTAAGCCGCCAGATCGTCCAGCTCTTCGGCTGAGATCAGCAATCGCCTGCCGCACTCGACAATCGTAGCGGCAAGGGCCTCGAAATCGTCGCGCCTTTCGCTTTGCCGGCGCCAGATCAGGCCGATCTCCCGCGAGGGTTCGGGATCGGCAAAGGCAAGGATGCGCACATTGTTTCGGCTGGCCTCCGTGCGCACGGCAATTTCCGGGATCAGCGTCAGGCCCATGCCATGGCTGACCATCTGCAGCAGGGTTGTCATGCTGGTGGCGCCATAATTGACCAGCTGCCGCTGCTTGACGCTGGTGCACACCGCCAGGGCCTGATCGCGCAGGCAGTGGCCTTCTTCGAGCAGCAGCAGCCGTTCCAGCGCCACACTCTCCTGGGTCATCGGCGAGGTGAGAATGTCGGTATCATTGCTTGACGTGGCAATCAGAAACCGGTCGCGGAACAGCGGTTTGGCGACAATGCCATCGCTGTCGATCGGCAGGGCGGCGATCAGCGCGTCGAGATCGCCGAGCCGCAGATCCTCGACCAGTTTTGACGTCACCGCCTCGCGCAACTCGATGGTCAGCTCAGGGTAGGCTGCGCGCAGTTCCGGAATGAGAATGGGCAGGAGATAGGGCGCTATGGTCGGGATGATCCCCAGCCGCAGGCGGCCCTGCAGAATGCCGCGCCGCTGCGACGCCAGTTCTTCCAGCGATCGGATGCCGTTCAGGATGCCGCGAACCCGCGGCAAAAGCCGCTTGCCCATATCGGTCAGAACCACCGTGCGGCGCGTCCGCTCAAACAGGGGTGTTCCCAGCCGCTGCTCCATCTCCGCGATCTGCGCCGAAAGCGCCGGCTGCGAAATGCGTGCGAGTTCTGCGGCCTTGCGGAAATGCAGAGTGGTGGCGAGGATATCGAAATAGCGCATCTGACGGACGGAAAACATGATAACCAAATCCTATCAATAATAATTCTAAATTCAATTGGAAACTATGATTGGAATAGTTCTATGGTCGCCCCCGAGATCGCAGAGAGCCCGCGCGCCGTGCGATTCTGAAAATAGTGTCAAAAACGAAATTCAAGGAGAAGCCAATGGCTGACCGTCCGACGTTGACAACAACTGCCGGTGCACCGGTATCAGACAATCAGAATTCGAGGACTGCGGGCGAACGCGGTCCTGTTCTCCTGGACGACTATCAGCTGCTTGAAAAGCTTGCCCACCAGAACCGTGAACGTATCCCGGAACGTGTTGTTCACGCCAAGGGCTGGGGCGCATTCGGCACGCTGAAGATCACCGGCGATATCTCCCGCTACACCAAGGCCAAGGCCTTGCAGCCGGGCACCGAAACGCCGCTGCTGCTGCGTTTTTCCACGGTTGCCGGTGAACTTGGCGCTGCCGATGCCGAGCGCGACGTGCGCGGTTTCGCCCTCAAATTCTACACGAGCGAAGGCAACTGGGATCTGGTCGGCAACAATACGCCGGTGTTCTTCGTGCGCGATCCGCTGAAGTTCCCTGATTTCATCCACACGCAGAAGCGTCATCCACGCACCAACATGCGTTCGGCCACCGCCATGTGGGATTTCTGGTCGCTGTCGCCGGAAAGCCTGCACCAGGTCACCATCCTGATGTCGGATCGCGGCCTGCCGGTCGCGCCGATGTACATGAACGGTTACGGCTCGCACACCTATTCCTTCTGGAATGACAATGGCGAGCGCTTCTGGGTAAAATTCCACTTCAAGACCCAGCAGGGCCACAAGCATTATACCAATGCGGAAGCTGAGACCCTCATCGGCAAGTCACGCGAAACCTATCAGGAAGAGCTGTTTGGCGGTATTGAACGCGGCGAATTCCCGAAATGGACCGTCCAGGTTCAGATCATGAGCGAAAGCGATGCGGAAAAGACTTCCTACAATCCGTTTGACCTGACCAAGGTCTGGCCGCATGCTGAATTCCCGCCGATCGAAATCGGCGTCATGGAACTCAACCGCAATGCCGACAATTATTTCGCCGAGATCGAGCAGGCTGCCTTCTCGCCGTCGAACGTCGTTCCCGGCATCGGTCATTCGCCGGACAAGATGCTGCAGGCACGTGTGTTCTCCTATGCGGATGCGCATCGCTACCGCCTTGGCACGCACTATGAAGCACTGCCCGTCAACCAGCCGAAGTGCCCGGTCCATCACTACCACAAGGATGGCCAGATGAACTTCTTTGGCCAGAAGACCGGCAATGTCGATGCCTATTACGAGCCCAACAGCTTCTCGGGCGCCGTCGAGCAGCCATCGGCAAAAGAGCCGCCGCTGGCTCTTTCCGGCAGTGCGGATCGCTACAACCACCGCATCGGCAACGATGACTACGGTCAGGTGACGGCACTGTTCAACCTGTTCGACGCCGGTCAGCGTACGCGCCTGTTCTCCAACATTGCCGCGGCAATGGGCGGTGTTCCCGGCGCTATCATCGAGCGGCAGCTGGCGCACTTCAAGCGCGTTCATCCCGCGTATGAAGCCGGCGTGCGGGCTGCCCTCAAGGAAGCGCATGGCTATGAAGCCAACGCGATTTCCAACGAAGAAAAGCACGCCGCGGCCGAGTAATCGCTGCCTGCAACAACTTTGTTGTTCAATGTGAAAGCCGGAGCGTGATGCTCCGGCTTTCTTTTATTGGCTTTGCCATGTATGCGAAGCCGGTAGACAAAAAGAAGGAATTCCCATGCGACTTGGCGGACGCCTGCAGGCGGCAATCGAAGTACTGGACGATATTGAGACCCGCAAACGCCCGGCTTCCGATGCGCTCAAGGATTGGGGACTGTCGCACCGCTTTGCCGGTGCGGGTGACCGCGCGGTCATCGGCAATATCGTTTATGACGCCTTGCGGCGCAAATTGTCGCTCGGCTGGCGCATGGACAGCAACGCGGCCCGTCATATTGCCTTTGGCGTGCTCCTGTCCGATGCCGAACTGGTTATCGATGAAATCAATGCCGCGCTGGATGGTGACAAGTTTGCGCCCGCACCGCTCGAAGCCGACCGCATGGCCATCTGGCTGGAGCGTGACCTCGCAGCGGCGCCCGATCATGTGCGCGCCGACACGCCAGAATGGTCTGTGCCGCATTTCCAGGCGATTTTCGGCGATGCCTGGGTGGGTGAAGCCGCTGCCCTCAGCGACCGCCCGCCGGTCGATCTGCGCGTCAACACGCTGAAGGCCGATCGCGAAAAGGTGCTGAAGGAACTGGTTCGCGCCGGAGCCAGCGCTGCGCCGCTGCTGGAAACCGCCGTGCGGGTGCCGCCGCTGCGCGCCATGGGCCGTCATCCGAACGTGCAGGCGGAACCGGCCTTCCAGCGTGGCCTTTTCGAGGTGCAGGATCTCGGCTCGCAGATCGCCGCCAAACTCAGCGGTGCCAGGCCGGGCGAACAGGTGCTCGACTACTGCGCCGGAGCTGGCGGCAAGACGCTGGCGCTGGCGGCCCAGATGGGCAACAAGGGGCAGATTCACGCCTATGACGCGGAACGTGCCCGGCTTGCCCCCATTTTTGACCGGCTCAAACGGGCAGGGGTGCGCAATGCCCAGGCCCACGCCAATTCCAGCGAACTCATTCCGCTTGAAGGCCAGATGGATCTCGTTCTGGTCGATGCGCCTTGCACCGGTTCTGGCACCTGGCGGCGCCGGCCGGACGCAAAGTGGCGCCTCAGCGAGCAGCAGCTGGAACGGCGCGAAGTGGAACAGCGTGAGGTGCTTGACGCGGCCAAGGCCTATGTGAAACCGGGCGGGCGGCTGGTCTACATCACCTGTTCGCTGTTTGCGCCGGAAAACGGCCAGCAGGTCGCTGCGTTCCTGGGGGCAAACCCTGATTATACCCCGGTCGATACCCGCCCGCTCTGGCAGGAGGCGGTGTCGGCGAGCGACGGTCTCGGGCCTTTGTTCAAGGATGGCAACACGATCCTGTCGCCATTGTCGACGTCGACAGACGGCTTCTTCATTTCTGTTCTCAGACGCGAGAAATAGCGGTACAACCATCCGCGACATTGTCCGCAGGAAAGGTTCTTCCATGTCCCGGTCCGTAGGGTTTCTCTTGTTTCTCGTGTTGGCTGTCGGTGGCGGTCTTGCCATCGGCTATATCACGCTGCCGGGCGAATGGTATGCCGGGCTGGTCAAGCCTTCATTCAACCCGCCGAACTGGATTTTTGCACCGGTGTGGACGATCCTGTATGTCCTGATCGCCGTTGCCGGGTGGCGGGTGTGGGATCTCGATATGACCTCCGCCCAGCAATTCTGGTGGGCGCAGCTCGTCTTGAATTTCCTGTGGTCTCCGACCTTTTTCGGCTTCCAGCAGATGGGATTTGCCTTGCTGGTCATCGCGCTTTTGCTGGTCTCGATCATCGCCTTCATCCGGGTGACATGGGAGCCCGATAGATCGTCGGCTGTCATCTTCATTCCCTATCTCGTCTGGGTCGCCTTCGCCACGCTTCTCAACGCATCGCTGTATCTGCTCAATCCGGTGTCCTGACATGAGCTTGCCCTATCAACTGGCCGCTATTGGCGGCAAACAGGTGCTGTTCGTCATGGCGGTGGATGCGGAGTATGGGGCGCATCTGCAGCGGCTGTTCCGACCGCTGATGACCGGTGTCGGGCCGGTGGAGGCGGCGGTCAGCCTTGCGGCTAATCTGGCGGCGCTGGAACGGGATGAAATCGTACCGGACCTCGTTGTATCGCTGGGATCAGCCGGGTCGCGGACGCTGGAGCAGGCCGAAGTCTACCAGGCGACAAGCGTCTCCTATCGCGACATGGACGCTTCGCCGCTTGGCTTCACCAAGGGGGCAACGCCGTTTCTCGATCTGCCGGTCACCGTGCCTTTGCCGCTGCGCATCCCAGGCGTGAGGGAAGCATCGCTTTCAACCGGCGCGAACATCGTCTCGGGCAGCGCCTATGACCGGATCGATGCGGATATGGTGGAGATGGAAACTTTTGCCATATTGCGCGCCTGCCAGCGTTTTGGCCTGCCGTTGATCGGGCTGCGCGGCATTTCCGACGGTGCTGCCGACCTGCGCCATGTTGGTGACTGGACGGAATATCTGCATGTGATCGACGAAAAACTGGCGCTGGCCGTGGAAGCCATGGGCCATGCGCTGGAGGCCGGGGCGATCACGCTATAATTTTTTGATTTTCTTATCGACTATTTTATTGATACTGAAAAGTGATATCATTATGTGGATCTCAACCGGAAGCATCGGGCGACGCTTGCCGCCATTTTTGCCGAACCCGTGCGTGCAGGTATTGCTTGGCGGGATGTTGAGGCGCTCATCCTCGCTTGTGGAGGCGAGATTACGGAAGGGCAGGGCTCGCGGGTTCGTATCGCCCTGAATGGCATCCGCGCGGTGTTTCATCGACCGCATCCGCAAAAGGAAACGGATAAGGGCGCGGTGAAATCAGTGAGGCGCTTTCTGCTGGAAGCGGAGATAAGACCATGAGTACGATGCATTACAAAGGCTATGAAGCGGTTATCGAATACGATGAAGATGCTTCTCTTTTCCACGGTGAGGTTATCAATCTTCGCGACGTCATTACCTTTCAGGGAACATCTGCGGCAGAGCTGAAGCAAGCGCTTGCCGGCTCCATCGAGGATTATCTGGCCTTTTGCGCCGAGCGTGGCGAGGAGCCGGAGAAGCCATTTTCCGGTCAGTTTGTCGTGCGTGCGGAACCGGTCCTGCACAAGGCCATTTCCAGTGCCGCGCGCCGCGCCGGGGTGAGTCTCAACAAATGGGTTGTCATGACGTTGGAGCGATCGTTGCGCTAGAGGTTCGGATACGAACAAACACCACAACACAAGGATGATTCCTCTCAAATTGTGAACAAATGCAATTGGCATCCGCGTGTGGTGGAGTGACCCATTGCATCGACTCGGCAATTGCTTTAAAGGCCCGCCATGAACACACCCACTCATCCCGATACAGTCCTCATCGTCGATTTCGGCAGCCAGGTAACGCAGCTGATTGCACGCCGTGTGCGCGAAGCTGGTGCCTATTCCGAGATCGTTCCTTTCCAATCCGCTGACGAAGCATTCCGCCGCATCAAGCCGAAGGCGGTCATTCTTTCCGGCAGTCCGCATTCCACCGTGGATATCGGCAGCCCGCGCGCGCCGCAGGCCGTGTTTGAATCGGGCATCCCGGTTCTCGGCATCTGCTATGGCGAGCAGACCATGTGCGCGCAGCTTGGCGGCAAGGTCGAGAGCGGCCATCACCGCGAATTCGGCCGCGCTTTCCTCGACATTCAGGAAGAATGCGCCCTGTTCGACGGCATCTGGGCCAAGGGGACACGCCATCAGGTCTGGATGAGCCATGGCGACCGCGTCGTTTCCATTCCCGACGGTTTCAAGGTTGTCGGCACATCGACCGGCGCGCCGTTCGCGGCTATCGCCAACGAAGCCAAGAAATTCTATGCCGTGCAGTTCCATCCGGAAGTGGTGCACACGCCCGATGGCGCCAAGCTCCTGCAGAATTTCGTGCATCGCATTGCCGGCATCAAGGGCGACTGGACCATGTCCGCCTATCGCGAACAGGCCGTCGCCGCGATCCGCAAGCAGGTTGGCGACAAGAAGGTGATCTGCGCCCTCTCGGGCGGCGTTGATTCCTCCGTCGCTGCCTTGCTCATCCATGAAGCGGTTGGCGAGCAGCTCACCTGTATTCTTGTCGACCACGGTCTGATGCGCAAGAACGAGGCTGCCGATGTGGTTGCCATGTTCCGCGAGCATTACAACCTGCCGCTCATCCTCGTGAACGCGCAGGACCGTTTCATCGACGCGCTGGAAGGCGAATCCGATCCGGAGAAGAAGCGCAAGACCATTGGCCGCCTGTTCATCGAAGTGTTCGAGGAAGAAGCCAAGAAGCTTGGCGGCGCGGATTTCCTCGCACAGGGAACGCTCTATCCGGACGTGATCGAAAGCGTCTCCTTCACCGGCGGCCCTTCGGTGACCATCAAGTCGCACCACAATGTCGGCGGTCTGCCCGAGCGCATGAACATGCAACTGGTCGAGCCGCTGCGTGAGCTGTTCAAGGATGAAGTACGCGTGCTTGGCAAGGAACTCGGACTGCCCGATTCCTTCATCGGTCGCCATCCGTTCCCCGGTCCCGGCCTTGCCATCCGCTGCCCCGGCGGCATCACCCGCGAGAAGCTGGAGATTTTGCGTGAGGCCGATGCGGTCTATCTCGATGAAATCCGCAAGGCGGGCCTTTACGATGTGATCTGGCAGGCATTCGCCGTGCTTCTGCCGGTGCAGACCGTCGGTGTCATGGGCGACGGCCGGACCTACGAATTCGTCTGCGCCCTGCGTGCCGTCACTTCCGTCGACGGCATGACAGCCGACTTCTACCACTACGATATGAGCTTCCTTGGCCAGGCGGCCACGCGGATCATCAACGAAGTCAAGGGCATCAACCGCGTCGTCTATGACGTCACCTCGAAGCCGCCAGGCACGATCGAGTGGGAGTAAGAAAAATTGACGGCCATCGTGTCCTTTTGGCGGGAGCGCGACGAAGCCGTGATTTAATCGTTCGGCGCCACACGAAAGGGCAATCATGAACGACTCCGAGCAGGACAGTGCAAACATAGCCAGGAATTTTGAGGCTATGGGCAATTTCATCGAGCATTTTGGCATCAACCGGGATCGGGGTGAGCGGTGCCGTTTCGACGCCGATGTTATCTTTCAAAGCGCGCGGCTGGCACATGAACACACGCGGGTATATCTCAGCTTTCGCGACGACGATGTTTCGTCCGTGCGGTTTGCCGAGAAGGGCGAGCTCAATCCCGTCTTCGTCCATACGGAATTCCGGGTCACGTCCTCGCATTTCCAGTTTGAAAACAATGAGCTGCAGATTACCGGTTCCTCGCCCAAAGTAGGCACGTACAAGGTCCGCATCATACCATCATAGCTGATCAGGAAAGGCTCTGAGGCATGTTCCGGTGCGCGGCTTTGTCGATAGCGGCCTGAAGAGCGTCGCCATCGACGGGTTTGTTGAGCATTTGCAGGCCGCTTTCGGCTATCTGTTTCAGGACGGACGGGGATGTATCGCCTGTCAGCAGGAGTGCCGGAACCGTGTAGGTCAGATGGTTGAACAGGTCGGCAATCGCCTCCAATCCGGTTGTTCCTGCCGCCAGTCTGTAATCGGCGATGATCAAATCCACCGGCGTCCGTTCCGGTGCCGAAGCGTGTAGCCGTATCACAGCTGCCGCAGATTTGTCCGCGTAAACCCTATGCCCCAGCACCGTCAGCAGTTGAGTGATGGCGTCAAGAACATCCGGTTCATCATCGACCACCATGATGCAGAGAGAGCCGGAAAGTGCAACCTGCCGCGCGGGGAGAGACGCCGGCGGGCGCGATGTCAGCGGAACAAGGATCGAGAACATCGAACCGCGTCCCTCCCGCGACACGAGCCTCAAGGGATGACCGAGCAATTGTGCCGTACGGCGGACGATTGCCAGACCAAGACCCAGCCCCTTGTCGCGATCCCGCGCCGGATTGTTCAACTGGTGGAATTCGTCGAACACCGTTTCCTGCTGGTCGGGAGGAATGCCGATACCGGTATCGAGCACCTGTATCTCGACATTTGAACCGCGCTTGCGGCAACCCAGAAGAATTTTCCCGTGGTCGGTGTAGTTGAATGCGTTGGTGAGGAGGTTTGCCAGGATACGCCGCAGCATCATCGGGTCGGTGTAGACCCAGAGATCGCGATCAGCCAGACGCCATTCGAGGTTGCGCTCCCGCGCGGTTCCGCTGAATTCGTCATGCAGATCATCGAACAAGCGCGACAGTGAGACGGGTTCTTTTGCGCTTGTGACGATGCCGGCGTCCAGGCGCGACATGTCGAGCAATGCATTCAGCAAGCCGCTGAGGTTTCCCGTGATCGATTTTACCCGCTTCGCCAGCGTGCGTGCGTCTACACCGCGGACGTCGCCCCGTTCGCCCAGTGTGGCGAGCGTCGAATTGAAAAGGCTGAGCGCGTGCAGGGGCTGGCGCAGGTCATGGCTTGCCGCAGCCAGAAAACGCGACTTGGCGCGATCGGCCGCCCGGGCCTTGTCCCGCTCTTCCTTCAATTGGGTAATGAGTGTCATGTTCTCGAAACGCAGCAGAACGGTCTCGACCATCGATTTGTATGACACGCGGCTGTAGTAAAGATTGACACCGGCAAGGCAAACAACAAACACCAGATAAACGTCATTGATTGCTGCTTCCGCCGTCAACGCGCGGATTGCCATAGGCAACAGCATGGCAATCAGCGAACCCGCATAGGCCGGCGGAAATGCGGACAGCGATGGAATGGCGCCGCATACCAGGCCGGTGAGCACGATGGTGGTGAAAGCCTGCATTTGCGGCTCTGCCGATAAAAACCCGTACCAGCCAAGCAAACCCCACAATGCGCTCGATGCCCACGACAGGATCGTGAAACGCCAGGCCCAGGAAGACAAAGCCGTGCCGGCTTGTTCCGCCTCGGATTTAGGGCGCCCGAAATAGCGTCTTGATGTCAGGACACGAGCGATTGTCAGGCAGTAAATCGCCCCCACCCACGACACAAGAAGCTCGCTTTGTACAAAATTCCAGAGAACATACAAAACCGGAAGGGGAATAATGAAGTTGGCAAATAATACTGCGTAAGATTGTCGGTATAAAAGATCGATAAGATGAGGCTGTAAATGTTGATCAATTCTCATTGCTGTTTTAACTCTGGCTCGGGAATGCGAGCATGATGCACGCCGTTGGTTTTTTAACAAGAAGGTACGCCTTATGCTCGAGTTTTCGCGGGTCATCCTTGCTGACGATCATGCTCTTGTGCGTGAAGGGCTCAAGCTCCTGCTTTCGACCATCGACGGCGTGACGGTTGCCGGCGAAGCGGCGGATGGCGACACGGTCGACCGCCTGCTCCGGGAAACGGCCGCCGATCTTCTCATTCTTGACCTTGGCATGCCGGGCGTGAACGGATTTCAGTTCATCAGGAATGTGCGAGCGGCCTGGCCCGAGCTGAAGATTCTGATTGTGACGGCAAATCTGGAACCGCGTTCTGTGCGCGCCGCCTTTGATGCCGGCGCGAACGGCTATTTGACGAAAAGCGGCGACGCGACAGAATTTCTGGCCGCCATCGAGGCCATGCGATGCGGCGAACCCTATGTTGCCGACGAGGTGCGTTTTGCCGTCGACCAGCACGGCAAGCGAGACGGTTTCCATGAGCCCAAGCCTGCTATTGCGTCTCCCGTCGAACTGACGCGGCGCGAGCAGCAAATCCTGACCCTTATTCCTCACGGCATCTCCACACGTGATATTGCCGAGCGTCTCGGGATCAGTCCGCTCACGGCACGCAAACATCGCGAAAACCTCATGCGTAAACTCAATCTGCACAGTGGAGCCGAACTGACGGCCTATGCCATCCGTCTTGGACTGTCCGCCGGTTGAACGCCAGCAAGGCCGTGTCCCGTCAGATATTCTTGGTTGCCAATGTGACGCCCAGACCAATCAGAATGGACCCGCAGACCTTTGGAACAATCCATCCTGATCCAGCCTTCGTCATACGGCCAAGCGTGACCGAGGCGATGCCCACAGCCGCAACGTCCGCCGCTGAAAAGGCGAGATTGACGATGATGCCAAGCAGCAGAAACTGCAGCCAGACTGGAGCACTCAGATTGGCGTCGATAAACTGTGGCAGAAATGTCAGGAAGAATAGCGCCGTCTTCGGGTTGAGGACCTCAACGACGACACTGTCGCGAAAAACACCGGGACCCGTGGAAACGGTGTCTTTATGCCCGCCTTTTCCGCCCATGAACATGGTGATGCCCAGCCAGACGAGATAGGCGGCGCCAGCAAACTTGATCACCGTGTAAAGCAGTGGTGCGCTGTGAAGGAGTGCTGCCAAGCCCAGCGCCGTCGCGACAATGTGCACGTAACAGCCGAGATGAATACCGCAGGCAGCCTTCAGCCCGGCACCGGTTCCATGCGTCAGCGTCTGGGCGGTCATGTAGAGAATCGCTGGCCCCGGCATGCAGGCAAAGAGCAATGTTGCCAGGACAAATGGCATCAGTTGTTCGAGCGGCAACATCATTATTCCTCCGGCAGATGGGACCGCTCTCATTATCCGGAGCGATTTTGGTCGATCGCGACATTGATCGAACCAAGCGACGACATCATGCGGAGGGACAATTACGGCCGGAAACGCGCAGGGAACATACGGCACTCGTCGTACTTCGACAGCATGGGCGCCGGAACAGAACGACAGGGTTAACAGTCTGCAACGGAAAGCGCGGGGAGCTTCCCTGCCCTCTGTATGGCACGAAATACGGCAAATGCCGTATGGCTGATCGAATCGCTGGACTATATCCCTCCAACAATTAGAAGTTGTGCTGTCGTTCCCAGGGGGGGGCACGGTGGAGCTGGGGGAAACGACCATGAAACTTGCCAGCAAGTGCCGGCAGCACGTTGCCGTGTTGCTTTTAAGCGTATGTTTTTCCGGGACAGCATTCGCGCAAACGGCAGGTGATCCCACCGATCCAGAGACATGGCGGACACCTGAATACAAGACCCAGTTTTGGCTCGATTACATTTTCGCCGATTATGCCTATGCCATGGGCGTGGACGGCAGCGGTGTTAAAGTTGGCGTTATCGATTCAGGTTTTGCCAGAGATCACCCGGAATTTGCCGGACGCTATGAAGAAGGGATCACCGTCCAGCCCGACAAGCCTTGGTATATCGATTCAAACTCGGTGACGCACGGTTCTGCGGTCGCAGGTGTCATCGCAGCAAACAGGGATGGCAAGGGAATGCATGGTGTTGCGCCAGGCGCGACGATCGTTGCCGTGAATGCTGAAGAGGAAGACGGATATATCGATGCAAAGGCTGTCGTCGCTGGAATATATGGTTTGGTTTCCCGCAACGTGCATATCATCAACAACAGCTATGGCTCAGAAGCTGGAATCACGGATTATACGCCCGACGTCGTCTCTTCGATGTACAAGGCCGAAATCGCCGCGTACAGGCACGCCGTAGCCAACGACACCCTGATGATCTGGGCAACCGGCAACGACAGTCGTAGCCAGCCCTCCATTGACGCTGGGTTGCCCTATCTCATTCCGGAGCTGGAACGCGGCTGGCTGGCAGTGACCGGTTATGATTATGAATATGGCAATCAGTGTGGTGTTGCCAAAAACTGGTGTCTGGCCGCGCCCGCTTATGCCGTCATTACCGTGGACGGACGAGGCGGGTATCAGGCGATGAGTGGAACGTCCTTTGCGGCTCCGCACGTTGCCGGTGCCGCAGCCCTGGTCAAACAGATGTTCCCCTACATGACGATGGATCAGGTCAGGCAGGTTCTGCTAGGAACCGCTTTCGACATTGGCGCTCCCGGTGTGGATGATGTCTACGGATACGGGCTTCTCGATGCCGGTCGTGCCGTGCTCGGGCCGGGGAAATTTGATTGGGGCGATTTCAACGTCAAATTTGACGGCGGTCAGAGCAGATGGTTCAACGACATTACTGGCGCAGGCGGCTTGGTCAAATCGGGTGATGGCACGCTGTTGATGTTTGGCGACAGCACCTATGCCGGCAAAACCCGGATTGATGGCGGCACTCTGGCGCTGGCAGGCAGTATCGCATCCGATACGCTGGTAGGTCGTGGCGGGGCCCTTTCCGGAGACGGCATCATTTACGGGAATGTCGACAACCAGGGCATCGTCTATGGCGGCTGGGGTGGCGCCGGCGGAACGCTGACAATTGATGGCAACTATCACCAATCCGCCGATGCCAGCATGCGGGTCAAGATCGGCGCAGCGGCGGGTACCAGCCGTGTCGACGTGACGGGCACGGCGCAGCTTGACGGTGGCACAGTTGATGCTTTCCTCAATCCGGGCACGTTTCGCGGTGATGCCCGATACACGATCCTTGCTTCGGGCGGGCTCACCGGAACGTTCAGCCGTGTGCAGGCTGACTACGCCTTCCTCGACCTGACACTCGGCTACGATGCCACCAATGTCTATCTGAACGTTTTGCGGAACAAGACGGCTTTTGCCGATATTGGCACGACGAAGAACCAGAGATCGGTGGGTGCCGGTGTGGAAAGTTTCGGCGGGCTGGTGCTGTCCGGTACTGCCGGGACAGGCAATCCCGCCGCATCCATCTACGACCTGATTATCGGGTCGAATGCCCATGATGCGCAGACAATATTCGACAAGCTCTCCGGTGAAATCCATTCGAGCGTCAAATCGGCACTGCTCGACGAAAGCCGGTTTGCCCGGGATGTCATCTCCGCGCGGCTGCGCGCGGCATCGGGGGCTGCTCCGTCTCCGTCGATGCCTCTTCTGGCCTACGGTCCGGGTGGTCAGATTCCGGCCGCACCCGATGCGTCCTCGGCGGTCTGGGGGCAGGCCTACGGTTCATGGGGACACCTGTCGGGCAATGCGAATGCTGCGAAGCTCGAGCGCTCCTCGGGTGGATTCTATATGGGGGCCGATGGAGAATTCGGGCAGTCATGGCGCGCAGGCTTTGCCGGAGGATATGGCAGCAGTTCGCTTGACGCTCCGGCACGCGCGTCCTCGGCATCCGTCGACAGCTATACGATCGCTGCCTATGCCGCTACGCAGATGGATGCGCTGGCCTTGCGTTTTGGCGCGGCCCACACGTGGCACGCGGTGGAAACAAGCCGTTCCACGGCATTTGGTGCATCCGCTGCCGATTACGCCGCGAGAACGGTGCAGGTTTTCGGGGAGGCAGGCTATGCCTTCGATTACAACCGTGTGGCATTGGAGCCATTCGCAGGTCTCGCCTATGCAAACCTTCACACCGACGGCATCGGGGAAAGCGGGGCTGCAGGGCTCAAATCCCGCGGCGACAATGATGACAACGTCTATGCAACGCTGGGCCTGCGTGCCCGGACGGATATTCCCGTCGGTGACACGGCCAAGCTGGCGGCAAGGGGAATGCTTGGATGGCAGCATGCCTTTGGCGACGTTGCTCCGGATACAACATTCGCGTTGGCCGGAGGGGCGCCATTCCCGGTCGAGGGTTCACCCGTTGCGCGGGATGCTCTCGTTGCTGAAGCCGGACTGGATTTCTCGCTGACAAAGGCTGTCACGCTGGGTGTTTCCTATACCGGCCAGATGTCGTCTGCGGTGCAGGCGCATGGGGTGCGTGGTGATCTAAGCTGGCGATTCTGAAAGGGCACGCCGCACGAGGGGCGATGCGAGGGGGCTCTCCGATGATAAGGCGGTCCTCCCGCTATGGCCGTATTGGCGCGGCGAACAGCCCATGACCCGTTTGAAGGCAGTACTGAAGGCGCTTTCGGAGTCATAACCCAGTGACAGGGCAATGGCGGACACGGGATCGCTTGAATTCTCCAGCCTGTCTCCCGCCACCAGCATGCGCCAGCGTGTCAGATATTCCATGGGGGACTTTCCGACGGTCTGCTTGAATTTGAGTGCAAAGGTTGAGCGCGACATGCCGGCCCGTTCCGCCAGTGTCTGCAACGTCCAGTGGCGCGCCGGATTCTCATGCATGGCGTTGATCGCCGCGCCCATCTGCTTATCCGCCAGAGCGAACAGCCAGCCGACGCCGCCTTGCAATCCTCCGGCCAGATGCAGTCGCAGCGCCTCGATCAGCATCATATGGGCCAGGTGCTGCACGAGGAGAAAGCCGCCGGGCTGCCGTTCGCGCAACTCCCGCATCATCAGTTCCACGGGCCAGCGCAGCACGGACTGATCCGAGTCTTTGCGGATGTGCACGATCGGCGGCAGCATTCCCAACAGGACGCTTGCATGATTGCCGGTCAGGGCAAAACGGCTGCTGACAAGAAAGCAATCGCCGCCGCCTTTATGCACGGCGATGCCGCCATTGCGCGCAGCGGAAAAAACCGTGACAGCCTCGACGGACGACAAAGTCAGATCGCTTGCCAGGCGAAACGGCCGACCGTACGGCAACAGGAAGCAGTCGCCCGTGCCGAGGTGCACGGCATCGGCAACGCCCCCCACGGACAGCCAGCATTGACCGGAAACCACGGCGCCGCATTTGATACTGTCCCGGCTTTCCGGAAACTGGATCGACCATTCACCCCCGGCATCGAAGCCGGCGGACATGTAATTATGCGGTTTCAGCAGGGACAGGACGTCTGAGAGCGGGTCCATGGTCATTCCGGACGATTGCGAAGATAATGCGGACTTTACAGCATAGATCGTATTTCTCCAACCGCCTATCTTCTCCACTACGGCCGTGATTGCGGTCATTTCATTTTAAAATGGAGAAGTGGAATGCGTGTCTTCGTTACCGGTGCCACCGGCTTTGTCGGCTCTGCCGTCGTGGAGGAACTCGTCAAGGCGGGCCATCAGGTGCTCGGCCTTGTCCGCACGGACGCGGCGGCCAAATCACTTGCCGCCCTCGGCGCGCAGGCGCATCGCGGCGATCTCGACGATCTAACAAGCCTGCGCGATGGCGCCGCCGCCGCAGATGGGGTGATCCACACGGCGTTCAATCATGATTTCTCGAAATTCGCGCAGAACTGCGAGATGGACCGCCGCGCCATCGAGAC
Source organism: uncultured Phyllobacterium sp. (assembly GCF_902479695.1). Lineage (NCBI taxonomy): Bacteria > Pseudomonadati > Pseudomonadota > Alphaproteobacteria > Hyphomicrobiales > Phyllobacteriaceae > Phyllobacterium > uncultured Phyllobacterium sp. The sequence continues at coordinate 23,365 of NZ_CABSQF010000058.1, forward strand.
ACTTGGCACTGTGCTCAAAGGCTCGGATCGCCCCTTGCTTGTCACCACGGGAATGGCGCATCTGGGACGGGATCGCCCGGCGACGGAAGAAGACCTGCCCGGCCCGGCTTCCGCGGCTGTGCCCCGCGTTTCGGAAGCGACCGCTGCGGCGCTGGCGGCGGATGGAGTGCGCGCGTCGGTGGTTCGTCTTCCTGCGTCGGTTCATGGTGACGGCGACCATGGCTTCGTACCGCACCTCATCAACCTCGCGCGCGAAAAGGGCGTGTCTGCCTATGTCGGCGAAGGGCTCAACCGCTGGCCCGCGGTGCACCGGCTGGATGCGGCTTCCGTCTACCGGCTTGCCCTTGAACGGGGGACAGGCGGCGACCGTTATCATGCGGTTGCCGAGGAGGGTGTGCTGTTCAAGGACATCGCCACACTGATCGGCCGCCGGCTGAATGTGCCTGTTGTGGCCAAGACTCCGGAGGCGGCGGCCGAACATTTCGGTTGGTTCGCCGTCTTTGCCGGCATGAGCGCTCATGCCGCAAGCGCACGAACCCGCGAACTGTTGAACTGGCAGCCGAACCAGTCCGGGCTGATGTCCGATCTCGACCGGCCGCGCTATTTCGAAATGTAGGGGACGGAGGCTCCAGCCCTTCAAACCGTCACGACGATCTTGCCGAACTGCTCGTTCGATTCCAGAAAGCGATGCGCATCGACGATCTGGTCGAACGGGAAGGTTCTGGCGATGACCGGCTGCAGGGCACCGGATGCCAGCCCGTCCAGGATGAAAGCCTTGGCTGCTTCCAGCCGAGCGGGATCAGCAATGATCTCGTGCACGAGATAGCCGCGCAGCGTCAGGGATTTGCTCAGCACCGTAAACAGCGGGAAAGGGGTCGGTTCCGGGCTCAAGCCGCCATATTCCACGAGGATGCCGCCCGGTGCCATGGCAGCGGTCAGCGGGCCGAATATCGGACCGCCGATGGGGTCGAGCACCACGCGCACGCCGTCCGGCCCGGTGATGTCCTTCAGCCGCGTCTCCAGGTCTTCTTCGGCGGCGGCAATGACATGGGCGGCGCCGAAAGCCAGCAGCTCCTGTTTCTTGCCGGAGGTGCGCGTGACGGCAATGGCCGTCGCGCCAACCCTGTTGGCAATCTGGATCGCCGCAAGTCCCACGCTGCTTGAGGCCGCGGTGATGACGACGAAATCTCCCCGGTGCAGCTTGGCGATGTCGATCAGCGCGCCGTAAGCGGTCAGGTAAGGCATCCACAGCGCCGCCGCCTTTTCCCAACTGAGCCCTTGCGGGTGTTTGACAACCGATCCGGCGGGGAAGGTCACCAGTTCACCATAGGCCGGCCAGCGCACCATCGATTTGGGCGGTATGATGCTGACCGTATCACCCGGCGCAAAGTTCTCGACGCCTTCGCCAATCGCTTCCACGATGCCCGCTGCCTCAAGGCCAAGACCGGATGGCAAAACTGGCGTCTCGATGTAGGTGCCGGTACGCAGAAGCGCTTCGGCACGGTTCAGCCCCAAGGCCTTGACGCGGATTTGAACCTCGCCCGGGCCGGGCTGGGGAATCTCGACATTCTCGATGCGCAAAACTTCGGGACCGCCGAATTCATGGAAACGAACAACGCGTGCCATAGTCATAACTCCAAACCATTTGAACTGAATAGGCTATGCCAGCAGGAGAAATGCGGATAAATAGCGCATAATGAAGTTCTGTAGAAACCAGGAGTTTCGAATATGGATCGCCTCGCCAGCATGGCCGTGTTTGTCAGGGCCGTTGATCTCGGCTCCTTTGCCGCGGCTGCGGACGCGCTTGGCCTGTCCGGCCCGATGGTCGGTAAACATGTCCGGTTTCTGGAAGAGCGGCTGGGCGTACGCCTGATCAACCGCACGACACGCCGCCAGAACCTGACCGATTTCGGGCGTGCCTATTATGAACGTTGCCGGGTGATACTGGCCGAAGCGGAGGCCGCGGATGCGCTCGCGGATGATCAGCTGTCCGAACCGCGCGGTCGGTTGCGGGTGACGATGCCCGCGCATTTCGGCCGGCACTGCGTCACCCCCGTATTGCTCGGGCTCGCCCGGCAATATCCCATGCTGGAACTTGACCTGTCGCTGAGCGACCGCTTCGTCGATCTCGCCGAGGACGAATATGACCTTGCCATCCGGACCGGCACTCCCGACGACAGGGGCGGCGTGATTGCGCGGCGGATCGCCCGCCAGCATATGGTTGTCTGCGCCGCGCCGGCCTATATCGCGAACCATGGCGAACCACGGGCGGTCGACGACCTTGCCGGGCACCAGGCCATCATGTATCGCCGGTCGGGCCGCATCCGCCCATGGCTGTTCCCGCGCGGCGACCAGCCGCCGGCCGAGGCGATGCCGGTCAATCGCGTGCGGCTGGATGACCTTGACGCCATTGCCGACGCTGCCATGGCCGGCATGGGGCTGGCCTGGCTGCCGTCCTGGCTCATCCGCGACCGGATTGCCGCGGGAACACTTGTGCAATTGCTGCCGGATCAGCCGGATTATCTCTACGACGCCTATGCGTTGTGGCTGCCGGTGCCGCATTTGCCGCTGCGGGTCCGCCTGGCCGTGGATGCACTCGCCGCCGCTTTGCCCCGGCTGATGGGGTGAACGGCGGCCTCAGGCTGCCTGCATTCCGCATAGCGGCGATGCTTCAAACAGCCTGCTGCCAATGGTTCGCGCCCTGTCGAGGTGTATTGCCGGATCCTGCGTTTCAGAATCGAGCAGCAGCTCCGACGTGACGACGCAGGCACCGCAATAATCGAAGATGCCGTGATCGATCTGCGTCTTCATGGCATCGAAGTAACCGCGCCGGGTATAGGTTCGCGCATCGGCGCCTCCAACGCCGATGAGATGCACCTTGAGGTGGCCGAGCTTCTTTTCCAGGCCGCCGTCCAGGCTGAAGTCGAAAGCCCAGCCATTGGAAAAGACCCGGTCGATCCATCCCTTGAGCAGTCCCGGCATCGACCACCAGTAGACGGGAAAGACCAGCACCACAGCATCGGCACGGTCGATCCGCGCCTGTTCGGCGGCGACATCGGCGGGCGGGGCCGCCCGGGGGCGGGGGAGGATCAGGGCCGCTACAGCGGCGCGGTGGGCGGGGCGGGGGGGGCCGCCGCGGCGCAGG
>NZ_CABSQF010000059.1:0-26499 GCF_902479695.1 uncultured Phyllobacterium sp.
CGCGCAGGAGTGGGCGATGACCGCACAGGATGTCCTGTGGCGGCGCACCAAGGTCGGCCTGCATGTGACCGACGCCCAGGCCGACGCCCTCGAAACCTTCATGGCCAAAACCGTCCAGCGCCGATCGGATACCGTGCCGCAATAGGCTCCACGCTGCCCTATCCAGCGGTGAAGGGCGGGCGGCCGTGCTGGCCCGGCCTTCGTTTATCGGGATTTTCCGATTGAACCGATATCAAAGGGTGTCGTTTGATAAATTTCGTTTATCCAGTTGGACAGGAGCAAATGCGCATGCGAGCGCCAGCGATTGGGCGGCGGCCTTGATGTGTCGTCATCGGGGAAATAGTTGAACGGCAGGTTGATCGGTATCCCGGCCTGAATATCGCGGAAATACTCATCGGCCAGCGAACCGGAATCATATTCGAGATGGTCGAGCACATAAAGGCGGCGATACCGCGGATCTTCGACAATGCAGGCTCCCTTCTCCTCCGAATGTGCCAGCAGCCTCAGTTCCGGCCGCGCAAGAATGTCCGCCGGCCGCACTTCGGCCCAGCGTGATATCGGAATGGCGAAATCGTCGGAAAAACCGTTGAGATAGGGCGACGCTGTTTTCAGGATTCTCTGGCTGTAGACACCGAATGCTTTTTCGCCAAGCGCATGCTTCGGCACGCCGTGGAAATGATGAAGCGCCGCCATCGCCCCCCAGCAGACGTTCATGGTGGAATGGACGTTGGTTTGCGTCCACTCCAGGATATCGCGCATTTCCGGCCAGTAGCTGACATCCTCGAACGGGATTGTCTCGACGGGGGTTCCGGTAATGATGAAACCGTCGAACGTGCGGTGCTGCGCCTTTTCCCACGTCTGATAAAAGGCGCTGAGATGGTCTTCGGGCGTATTCTTCGGCTTGTAGCTGCCGACGGTCACCAGCGAAAGTTCGATCTGCAGCGGCGAAGCGCCAAGCAGGCGCGCGATCTGCAATTCTGTCTTGATCTTGTTGGGCATCAGGTTCAGCAGCCCGATCTGGAGCGGGCGGATATCCTGACGGATAGCCACGGCTTCCGTCATCACGCGTACGCCCTCGCTTACCAAAGTATCGAAGGCGGGCAGTTTATCAGGAATCTTGATAGGCATCACGGTCACCAAAAAAAGCCGATAGATCGCTTCCGGTCCGCACGCGGCCCTTTAGCGAGTTTTTTAACGTGGCTGCAAGCCGGCCGGCCAAATCACCACGGGTTCTTCAATACTGGATGCTTGTGCAAATAGCTATCGGATTCAAATGCGGCGGGCTGTCGCTCGCCGCATGGGCCAGATGCGACAGTGTTTCACTGCCGCCTCAATCGTGCGTTTCACCGGAAAAAGCGGTCGCCTGCATCGATGGCCGCCGGCAATAGCCGGCATACCACGCGGCAAGGCGCGGGCGTCCCTCGGCAAACGGATAGACGTTGCGAAACGCGATCCAGTCGAGCGTTGTCGCCAGGGCGATCTCGCCGATGCGCGGCAGGCCCTCGAGGGATGCTTCCTTCTCGGCGAAATCGCAGGCCGCGATGATTTTCTGCAACTGGGCATCGCGCATGGTCGGCCAGCGCAAAGGCTCCGGCCGCCGCTCGGTTTCCCAGCGCACCACGATGCCGGAATCGGCAATGCCCTGCGCCGCCGCCTGCAGGCGCAGTGTTTCCCAGCGTGCTTTCCCGTCTGACGGGATGAGGGCGGAGCCACCGGGAAGCGTACTGAGATAGTCCGCTATGGCAACCGAATCGAACAGCGCAAAGCCATCCTCGCCGATCAGCACCGGAACCTTTCCCAGCGGGTTGAGCGCATAGACTGCCTCATTGCGCCGGGTTGGGCTGGTTTCGTGGTGGATGACCTCGACCCTGTCCGCCAGACCGATTTCGTGAATGGCGACCAGTATCTTGCGGGCGTAGGGCGAGTGTGTCTGGTAAAGCAGCTTCATGGGGAATCCCGGATGATGGAGCGAGTCGGCACGGACAATCGCCCGGCAGGCCCGCGGGATCAAGAGGACTCCAGCAGAAGCCGGATATCAGAGACCGTATAGCTGAAGCAGGCTCTTCATGCGGCTTGTGGCAAGTTCCGGCCTGTCGAGAACATTGGCCTGATCGGCCAGCCGGAAAATATCGGCATAGTGAACGATACCGCGCGCCGACTGCATGCCGGCGGGCATGGTGAAATGGCTCTGGTGACCATTGAGCCAGGCCAGGAAAACCACTCCCGCCTTGTAATACTGTGTCGGGGCTTCGAAGATTTTGCGGGACAGCGGCACGGTGGGTTCGATCACCGCGCGGAAGGCCGTCGTCTCGCCCTTTGCCAGCAGCGCCAGTGCCTTCGAGGCCTGCGGCGCGACCGCATCGAAAATGCCGAGCAAGGCGTGGCTGTACCGGGCGCCGTCGCCCTCGATCAGTTCGGCATAGTTGAAATCATCGCCGGTAAAGCACAGGACACCCTCGGGCAGCCGGTTGCGCAGGGCAATTTCCCTGGTGTTGTCGAGCAGCGAGATCTTGATGCCTTCGACCTTGTCCCTGTTGTCATTGATGATGGCAAGCACGGTTTCCAATGCGTCGTCGAAGGCATGGGAGCCCCAGTAGCCGGCGAGTTGCGGATCGAACATGTCACCGAGCCAGTGCAGGACGACCTTGTTGCGCGTCTGGCGCAGGATTTCGCCGTAGACGGCCCGGTAGTCATCCGGGGATTTTGCCACTTTGGCGAGCGCCCGGCTGGCCATCATCACGGCCCGGCCGCCCTCAGCCTCGACAAAGCCGATCTGCGTTTCATAGGCGGCGATCACGTCTGCGAGGCTGCGGGTGTCTTCCGGGGCCAGTTGGTCGGTCCCCGCACCGCAGGCAAGGTCGGCCCCCGGCACGCTGCGCGCCTCGGCGAGCGAGCGGCGGATCAGTTCCTGCGCGCCTGCCCAATCCAGCCCCATGCCGCGCTGGGCCGTGTCCATGGCTTCGGCGATCTTGAACCCGAGTGACCAGAGATGATGGCGAAAGGCCATGGTGGCATCCCAGTTGATGGCGGGCGAACCCCAGGGAGCGCTGTCCCGAAGCGGATCTGACACCACATGGGCGGCCGCGTAGGCGATACGGCTGAAGGATGGCGGAGCATCCGGCCGCGCTGTCGGCTCGCCGGAAAGGCGGTGGGCTGAAAGTGTGCCATCGGCGGCGGGCAGGTTCAGAACTAGGCTCATCATATCGCTCCCGGTCGTATGAAGGGCTTTGTAATTTGGAACGTTCCAAAAAACAAGAGGAAAAAATCCGAGCCTTTGCGTAGCCAAAAATAAACAGCCGCCAGCTGAGCGAGCTAAAATGAGCAAAAAGTCACCGTAAATCATGGTTTCCTGTGCTGTCCTGACGATGTATCCTGATAGTCCTTGATTTTTCCTGCTTGACATATTTGGAACGTTCCAATTATATCCATCGTCTGACTGGGAGGAAGACCGTGAGCCGAAGCCGGACAACCGTTGTGGATATTGCGCATGCCGCCGGCGTGTCGAAATCCACCGTGTCCCTGGTTCTGCAGGGCAGTCCGCTGGTCAATGAAAAGACCCGTGAGAAGGTCAACAGTGTCATCGCCGATCTCGGCTATGTCTATAATCGCGGTGCGGCCAACCTGCGCCAGGCGCGCTCGAAAATCGTCGGCATCGTGGTCAATGACCTCACCAACAGCTTCTTCGCCGAACTCGCCGTCGGCATGGATATGGTCGTTCAGTCGGCGGGCTACGTGCAGTTCCTCGCCCATAGTGGCGAGAGTGTCGACCGCCAGCGCGAAGTTATTGCGTCCATGCGGGAAAACGGCATTGCCGGGATGATCCTGTCACCGGCGCGTGGCACCGAGGCGGCGGATATCAAGCCGTTGATCGACAGCGGTATTCCGGTGGTGGTCGTGGTGCGCAATCTGCCGGGGGCCAAGGTCTCCACCTTGCTTTCCGACAATTATACCGGCGCGAAGGCCGCCGTGCGTCATCTGGTTGCCCTTGGCCACACGCGCATCGGCTTCATGGGCGGCTTTCTCGATACCGCGGTTTTTGCCGAGCGGTTGCGCGGTTATCGCGATGCCCTGCAGGAAGCGGACATTGCCGTCGATGAGGCGCTGATCATCCATTCGGCGCCGTCCCGCGCCGGTGGTGTTGCCGCTGTGGAGCGCATGATGCTCCATCCCGATCGGGCAACGGCGGCGCTGTGCCTCAATGATGCGGTGGCCTTCGGTGTCTGCGATGGTTTGCGGGCCGTCGGCATCGAGCCCGGCAAGGGTTTTGGCGTGATCGGTTTCGACGACGTGATCGAGGCCAAGACCGCCGTCCCGGCGCTGACAACCGTTTCGGTCGACCCGCAGGGCATGGGCCAGCGCGCGGCCCAGCTCCTGCTCAAGCAGATCAATGCCGGCGGCAATGAACAGGAATCGCTGGTGACATCCGTGCGCCTTGTGGTGCGGCAAAGCTGCGGTGCGCCGGTCAGGAACAATCATCTGGAGGAAATGGCATGACGCGGTGGGGATTGATCGGAGCAAGCACGATTGCGCATGAATGGGTGATCGATGCGATCCGTGCCGAAGGCGGCGAGATCGTTTCCGTCATGAGCACCAGTGCCGAGCGTGGCCGGAAATATGCTGCCGATCACGGCATTGCCAAATCCGTTACATCCCTCGATGCGCTGGTCGGCGATCAGGATGTCGATGCGGTCTACATCTCGACCACCAATGAACTGCACAGGGATCAGGTGCTCGCGGCCGCAGCTGCGGGAAAGCATGTGCTGTGCGAAAAGCCGCTGGCCATGAGCCTTGCGGATGCGCGGGCCATGGTTGACGCCTGCCGTGTGGCCGGTGTGGTGCTTGGCACCAATCATCATCTGCGCAATGCCGCGAGCCACACAGCCATGCGCGATGCCATTGCTGCCGGCAGCATCGGCACGCCGCTCGCCGCCCGGGTCTTCCATGCGGTCTATCTGCCGCCGCACCTGCAGGGCTGGCGGCTTGACAAGCCGGAAGCCGGCGGCGGCGTCATTCTGGATATCACCGTGCATGACACGGATACACTGCGCTATGTGCTGGGCGACGATCCCGTCGAGGCGGTTGCTGCCAGCCAGATCGGCGGCCTTGGCAAGGCAGGCCTTGCCGATGGCGTCATGGGCGTGCTGCGCTTCAAGTCGGGCCTGATTGCCCAGTTCCATGATGGTTTCACCACGAAATATGCCGAAACCGGCTTCGAGGTGCACGGCTCCGAAGGCTCGCTGGTCGGCCGCAATGTCATGACGCAGAAGCCGGTCGGCACCGTCACCCTGCGCAATGCCGAGGGTGAAACCGAGCTCAAGCTCGACCACCGGAACCTCTACGAAACCGGCATTGCCAAATTCCATGCCGCCATCCTCGGCAAGGGGCAGCCGCCGGCAACGGGTGAAGACGGTGTCTGGTCGCTTGCCGCCGGTCTTGCGGTCACCGAGGCCGCCCGCACCGGCACCGCGCAGACAATCAATCCAGGTCTTTGAAGAGAACGACACCAGGCATGAGCAAGCACATAACCCCTGAAGAGGCGGCAGGCCTCATCCCCGACGCAGCGATCGTTTCGGTCTCGTCGTCGAGCGGCCTTGGCTGCCCCGATCTGATGCTGAAAGCCATCGGCGCGCGTTTCGATGCCACGGGCCATCCGCGCGATCTGACCACGCTGCATCCCATTGCGGCGGGTGACATGAGCGGCATCAAAGGCATCGATTACATCGCCAAGAAGGGGCTGCTCAAGCGCATTCTCGGCGGCTCCTACCCTTCCGGGCCATCGACCGCCGAACCGCCGCTGATCTGGCAGATGATCGGCAATGACGAGGTGGCTGCCTACAATATTCCCTCCGGCATCCTGTTCGACATGCACCGCGAGGCGGCGGCCAAGCGTCCGGGCGTTCTGACCAAGGTCGGGCTCGATACATTCGTCGACCCGGACCGCCAGGGCTGCGCCATGAATGCTTCGGCCGCCCGCGAGCCGGTGGTCCGCAAGATCGAGTTTGAGGGCGAAGAGTGGCTGTTCTTCAAACCCGTTATCCCGCAGGTCGCCATCATCCGCGCCACCACGGCCGATGAGCGCGGTAATCTGACCTATGAGCATGAGGGCGCATACCTCGGCGGCTTCGATCAGGCTTTGGCCGTGCGCAACAATGGCGGCATCGTCATTGCGCAGGTCAAGCGCATCACCAAGAGCGGTTCGCTCAAGCCGCATGATGTGCGCGTTCCCGGCATTCTCGTTGACTATGTCGTCGTCGACCCCGACCAGAAACAGACAACGCAGACCGTCTACGACCCGGCCATCTCAGGTGAAATCTTCCATCCGCTCGACGATTTCGCCCTGCCGGATTTCAACATCCAGAAGGTGATTGCCCGCCGTGTCGCGACGGAGCTTGAGGCAGGCAGCGCCGTCAATCTCGGTTTTGGCATCTCCGCCAATGTCCCGCGCATCCTGCTCGAAGAGGGCCTGCATGGGGCTGTGACATGGGTGATCGAGCAGGGGCCGGTCGGCGGTATCCCGCTTCTCGATTTTGCCTTTGGCTGCGCCTCCAACGCCGAAGCCTTCGTGCCGTCGCCGCACCAGTTCACCTATTTCCAGGGCGCGGGTTTTGATGCCTCGCTGTTGTCCTTCCTCGAGATCGACAAATCCGGCTCGGTCAACGTGTCCAAGCTCAGCTTCCGCCCGCATGTGACGGCCGGTGCCGGCGGTTTCGTCGATATCACCGCGCGGGCCCGCAAGATCGTCTTCTCCGGCATGTTCAATGCCGGTGCGAAGGTGCATGTGGCCGATGGCAGGCTGGTCATCGAGAAGGAAGGCAAGCTGAAGAAACTGGTCAACGAAGTCGAGCACGTCACCTTTTCCGGCCGCCGTGCCGTGGAGCAGGGGCAGGACATTACCTATGTCACCGAGCGCTGCGTCATGGTCCTGCGCCCGGAAGGCATCGTGCTTACCGAGATTGCACCGGGTGTCGATCTCCAGACCCAGATTCTCGATCAGTCGGAATTCCCGCTCATCGTTGCCGGCGATCTGAAACTGATGGCGGCAGAGCTCTTTGCCGAAGGGCCTTTCGGCTTGAAGCTGCCGCAGAAACCGGAAAGGACGCTCCATGGCTGAGCCCCGCATCACGGTTGACTTCAACGGGCCTGTCGCAACCATCACCGTGTCGCGCCCGGAAAAACTCAACGCTTTCGATATTGCCATGCTGAAGGAACTTTCGGCCGCGTGCGACGAATTGGAGGCCAATGCCGATATTCGCGTCGCCATCCTGACCGGCGCCGGCAAAGCCTTTTCCGCAGGCGGCGACATCAAGGCCTGGGCGGCGATGACGCCGAACGAATTCGGTCACGCCTGGGTTCGTTTCGGGCATCGCGTGTTCGAGCGTCTGGCGACGTTGCGCGTGCCATTGATTGCCGCGCTCAACGGCCATGCGCTGGGCGGCGGGCTCGAACTTGCCGCTGCTGCCGATATTCGCATTGCCGAGACGCATATCCGCATCGGTCTGCCGGAGACGGGCCTCGGCATGGTGCCGGGCTGGTCGGGAACGCAGCGGCTTGTCCGCCGGTTCGGGGCACAGGCTGTCCGCCGCATGGCGCTGGGCGGTGAAATCTTCAGCGCGACCGAAGCCGCCACGCTCGGGATCGTCGACCATGTGGTGGAAACCGGTGCCGCCGTCACCGCGGCCCAGGCCTATGCGGAGCGGATCGCCAGGCGCGGACCGGCTGCGGTGGAAGTGGCGAAACTGATGATTGCGTCGGCTAACGGCGAAGACAATGGCACGGCGGTCGAAGCCCTCGGCTCGATCCTCGTCGCCAAAACAGCGGACCTGAAAGAAGGTGTTTCGGCCTTCGCCGAAAAGCGTGAGCCCGTGTTCAAGGGAGAATGGTAATGACGGTTCTGATGCGGCCACAAGCGCTCGACAATTTCAAGGTGCGCGAATTCCGGATGCTGATCGACGGCAAATGGACCGATGGTGCAGAGGGCGGCGTGATCGAGCGCAAGAGCCCCGGCCATGGTGTCGTGGTCTCGCGCTATCAGGCGGGTACGAAAGCCGATGCGGAGCGCGCCATCCGTGCTGCCCGCAATGCTTTCGACAACGGCCCGTGGTCGCGCATGACCGGTGCCGAACGCTCGAATATCCTGCTCAAGGCGGCTGATCTGATTGCCGCACGTTCCGACGAACTTGCCTATCTCGACTGCATCGAATCCGGCAAACCAATTTCGCAGGCCAAGGGCGAGCTGGGCGGCGCGGTCGATATCTGGCGCTATGCCGCCGCGCTCGGCCGCGATCTGCATGGTGAAAGCTACAACACGCTGGGCGACGGCACGCTGGGTGTGGTCCTGCGTGAGGCGATCGGTGTCATCTCCATCATCACGCCGTGGAATTTCCCCTTCCTCATCGTCAGCCAGAAACTGCCCTTTGCCCTGGCCGCCGGCTGCACGGCCGTCGTCAAGCCGTCCGAACTGACCTCGGGATCGACGCTCGTTCTCGGTGAAATCCTCATGGAAGCCGGTGTTCCCGCCGGTGTCGTCAACATCCTTGCCGGCACGGGCGCCGAGGTCGGCGCACCGATGACCACCCATCCGGATGTCGATATGGTCTCGTTCACAGGCTCGACCCTTGTCGGCAAGCTGACGATGGCCAATGCCGCCCAGACGCTGAAAAAGGTCTCGCTGGAACTTGGCGGCAAGAATCCGCAGATCGTTTTCCCCGATGCCAATCTCGATGATTTCATCGATGCGGCGGTGTTCGGCGCCTATTTCAATGCCGGTGAATGCTGCAATGCCGGTTCACGCCTGATCGTTCATCGGGATATTGCCGATGAGGTCACGCAGCGTGTTGCCGCGCTGTCGGCCAAGGTCCGGGTTGGCGATCCGCTTGATCCGCAGACCAAGGTCGGCGCGATCATTACACCGGAACATCTGGCCAAGATCGACACCTATGTGCGCAATGCCGCATCGGCGGGCGCTGCCGGTTCCCATGGCGGGACGCCGCTGGGTCTCGGCCTTGGGCAGTATATGAGCCCGACCATTCTTTCGGCGGTGCAGCCGGATATGGCCGTCGCGCGTGAAGAAGTGTTTGGTCCTGTGCTTTCCGTGCTAACATTCGAAACGATGGAAGACGCCATCCGGATTGCCAATTCCATCGACTACGGCCTGTCGGCAGGCGTATGGAGCCGCGATTTCGATACGTGCCTGACGGTAGGCCGCCGGGTACGTGCCGGGACCATCTGGATGAACACGTTCATGGATGGTGCAGCGGAGCTGCCGTTCGGCGGTTATCGCCAGTCTGGCCTTGGTCGTGAACTGGGCCGTCATGCGGTCGAGGACTACACCGAGACCAAGACCCTGAACATGCACATGGGGCGGAGGACATTACTTTGGGCGTCGAATTAAATCGATTGTATTCGCCATTCGGCTTATTGTATGAATGAGGCAGGCTGAGGGATAACTGAGGTCTAGGGTAGTGGGAATTTTATCTTTTTTTCCTTGGGAGGAATGAAATGAATAAGTTGATGAATACGGTTGCTGCGGCAGCCATGCTGCTCGGCACGGCCACGATGGCCCGCGCTGCCGAAAACGTCGAAGTCCTGCATTGGTGGACATCCGGCGGTGAGGCGACAGCGCTGGAAGTCCTGAAGAAGGATCTGGAAAAGAAGGGCATCACCTGGTCCGACATGCCTGTTGCCGGTGGTGGCGGTACGGAAGCCATGACCGTTCTGCGCGCCCGCGTCACCGGCGGCAACCCTCCGACAGCCGTGCAGGCCTTGGGCTTCGACATCACCGACTGGGCCAAGCAGGGCGTTCTTGCCAACCTTGACGATGTCGCATCGAAGGAAAAGTGGGCCGACGTTATTCCCGGCGCGCTGCAGAACTTCTCCAAATATGACGGTCACTGGATCGCCGCACCGGTCAACGTCCACTCCACCAACTGGATGTGGATCAACAAGGCTGCACTCGACAAGGCTGGCGGCAAGGAACCCAAGAATTGGGACGAACTGATTGCCCTTCTCGACAACTTCAAGAAGCAGGGCATCACACCGATCGCCCACGGCGGTCAGCCATGGCAGGACGCGACGATTTTCGACGCGGTCGTGCTGTCGCTCGGCAATGACTTCTACAAGGCGGCTTTCATCGATCTCGATCCCAAGGCTTTGGGCGGCGCGAAGATGAAGGAAGCGTTTGACCGCATGACCAAGCTGCGCTCCTATGTGGATAACAACTTCTCCGGTCGCGACTGGAACCTTGCCTCCACCATGGTTATCGAAGGCAAGGCCGGCGTGCAGTTCATGGGCGATTGGGCCAAGGGCGAGTTCGTCAAGGCCAAGAAGGAGCCAGGCAAGGACTTCGTTTGCATGCGCTTCCCGGGCACCCAGGGTTCGGTCACGTTCAACTCTGATCAGTTCCTGTTCTTCAAGAAGAGCGATGCTGAGCACAAGTCGCAGCTCGTCATGGCATCGTCCATCGAGAGCCCGACCTTCCAGTCCGCTTTCAATGTCGTGAAGGGTTCAGCTCCGGCACGTACCGATGTGTCCGATGCAGCCTTCGATGCCTGCGGCAAGAAGGCGATCAAGGATCTTGCTGAAGCCAACAAGGCCGGCACGCTCTACGGTTCCATGGCCCATGGCTATGCGGTTCCGGCCGCCATCAAGAATGCGATCTATGACGTGGTTACCCGCGAATTCAACGGTGACCTGACATCAGACGCAGCGGTCAAGGAACTCGTTTCCGCCGTGGACGCTGCCAAGTAAGCGCGCTCCTTCTGTCCGGGGCGCAAAGCCCCGGACAGGTTCCCGTGAACATGCACGGCAATGACCAGAACTTAAGAGTTGAAGGGGTGAGGCTATGGATACCCGCAGCCGCATACAGGACTTGATACCCAAACTGGTGTTGGGGCCGAGTTTTCTGATTGTCCTGATCTTCGTCTATGGCTTTATCATCTATACGGGCGTCCTGTCGTTCACCGACAGCAAGATGCTGCCGTCCTTTGGTTTTGTCGGACTGGAGAATTACCGCAAATTGTGGGCTTTGCCGCATTGGTGGCGAGCCATCACCAATCTGGGTATTTTTGCCTCGCTCTATATCATCATCTGCACCGTCATCGGGCTTGGCCTTGCCATCCTGCTGGATCAGAAGATCCGCATCGAAGGTTTCCTGCGGCCGATCTACCTCTATCCTATGGCGCTGTCGTTCATCGTGACCGGTGTTGCCTGGAAATGGTTCCTCGATCCCGGCATCGGCCTTGAGAACACCATGCACCAGTGGGGCTGGACCAGTTTCGCCTTCAACTGGATCAAGGATTCCAAGATGGCGATCTATACGGTGGTGATCGCCGCCGTCTGGCAGTCCTCCGGCTTCGTCATGGCCATGTTCCTTGCCGGACTGCGCGGCGTCGACAACGAGATTATCAAGGCGGCACAGATCGACGGCGCCTCGACGGCCATGATCTATCGCCGCATCATCATTCCGCTGATGCGTCCGGTTTTCCTGTCGGCCTTTGTCGTGCTCGCCCATCTCGCCATCAAGGCGTATGACCTGGTGATCGCGCTGACCGGCGGCGGCCCCGGACAGGCAACCGAACTGCCTGCGACCTTCATGTATTCCTATACGTTTACACGCAATTCCATGGGCATCGGCGCGTCCTCGGCCATCATCATGCTGATCACCATTTTCGCGATCATCATTCCCTATCTCTATTCTGAAGTCAGGGGAGGCAGCAAATGAGCGCTCCGAGTCCGGACAATGCCATCTCCAGCGGCAAGATGACCCGCGTCCTTATCTATATCGCCCTGCTGGTCTTCGCCTTTTACTACCTTTTGCCGCTCTACGTCATGGTGGTGAATTCGCTGAAGACCCTTGATGAAATCCGTCAGGGTGGCATGCTGTCGCCGCCGCATGAATGGACCATCGAGCCCTGGCTTGCGGCCTGGTCCACGGCCCAGATCGGCGTGCAGCCGACAGGTTTGAAGCCTTACTTCATCAACTCGATCATCATGGTCATCCCGGCCGTGGCGATTTCAACGGTGCTGGGCGCGCTGAACGGCTATGTGCTGACGAAGTGGCGGTTCCGCGGCTCGAACGTCATGTTCGGCATGCTGCTGCTCGGCTGCTTCATTCCGTTCCAGATCGTCCTCATACCGATGGCGCGGGTTCTCGGCGCTCTCGGAATGGCCGGCACCATTCAGGGCCTGATTTTCGTGCACGTGATCTACGGTCTCGGTTTCACCACGCTGTATTTCCGCAACTACTACGAAGCATTCCCGACGGAGCTGGTCCGCGCTGCGCAGATCGACGGCGCCAGCTTCTTCCAGATTTTCTGGCGCATCCTGCTGCCGTCGTCGGGTCCGATCATCGTGGTGTCCGTCATCTGGCAGTTCACCAACATCTGGAACGACTTCCTGTTCGGCGCCTCGTTCTCGGGGTTCAGCAGCACGCCGATGACGGTCGCGCTCAACAACCTGGTGAACTCGTCGACGGGCGTGAAGGAATACAACGTGCATTTCGCCGGCGCGATCCTCGCCGCACTGCCAACTCTTATCGTCTACATCGTTTCCGGGCGCTACTTCGTCCGTGGACTTATGTCCGGCGCCGTGAAGGGATAACCCAATGTCATTTCTCCAGATCAAGAACCTGCATAAATCCTATGGCAATGTCCCGATCCTGAAGGACATCAATATCGAGATCGACGAGGGTGGCTTTCTCGTCCTCGTCGGCCCTTCCGGCTGCGGCAAGTCCACCCTGCTCAACACCATTGCCGGGCTCGAACCGATCAGTTCCGGCGACATTTCGATCAAGGGCAAATCGATCAGCGGCCTGCACCCGTCCAAGCGCGATATCGCCATGGTGTTCCAGTCCTATGCGCTTTATCCGAACATGACCGTTGGCGGAAACATCGCCTTCGGCATGGAAATCCGCGGCGTGCCGAAAGACGAGCGTGAGAAGGCCATCAAGCAGGTTGCCGACATGCTGCAGATCGGCCATCTGCTCGACCGCAAGCCGAGCCAGCTGTCCGGCGGCCAGCGCCAGCGCGTTGCCATGGGCCGGGCGCTCGTGCGCAACCCGCAGGTGTTCCTGTTCGATGAGCCGCTGTCCAATCTCGATGCCAAGCTGCGCGTCGACATGCGCACCGAGATCAAGCGCCTGCACCAGCGGATGAAAACCACGATCGTCTATGTGACGCACGACCAGATCGAGGCGATGACGCTGGCCACCAAGATCGCCGTGCTCAAGGACGGCATCCTGCAGCAATTCGGCACCCCGGCGGAAATCTACAACAATCCGACCAACCTGTTTGTCGCCGACTTCATGGGCTCGCCGGCCATGAACCTGCTCAAGGCGAAAATCGAGGGCGGTGCTTCGGATTTGAGCGTCGTGCTCGACCGGCCCGATTCCTCGCCGTTGCGGTTGCCGATCAAGAAGACCAACAGCGCGCTGGTGGGCCATTCCGGCAAGGATGTGATTTTCGGCATCCGTCCGGAAGCCCTGACCGATCCCGATGGGGCAGACCGCAATGCGAGTTCGCTGGTGGAAGGCGAGTGCCTGATCGACGTGGTCGAACCAGCGGGGTCCGATACCTTCGCCGTGACCAGGCTTGGCAGCAAGGAAGTGGTGGCGCGCCTGCGTGCCGACGCCCAGATCCTGCCGGGGCAGAAGACACAGCTGGCGTTCAATCTCGACAAGGCCGTGTTCTTCGATCCGCAATCGCAGCTGCGTATCGGCGCCTGACGATCACGATGTCATGAACGCCGCGTCGCAACGAAGCCAATCCCCCGATATTGTCATCATCGGTTCGGGGATTGGCGGGTCGACTATTGCCGCCGGTCTGGCGGGATCGGGAGCAGACATCCTGATCCTGGAGGCGGGTGGTCATTTGCCCGACCGTCCGGAGAACCGCGATCCGCGCGCGATCTTCCAGAAGGGTTTCTTCCGCCCGGATGAAAGCTGGTACGATGCGGACGGCAAGGCGTTCAATCCCGGCAATTACTACAATGTCGGCGGCAATTCGAAGTTCTATGGCGCGGTGCTGACGCGTTACCGGGCCGAGGACTTTGCCGAGATGCGGCATCTCGAGGGGGTCTCACCCGCCTGGCCGTTTGCCTATGACGAGCTGGAGCCGTGGTACGGCAAGGCGGAGGCGCTCTATGAGGTGCGCGGAAGCCAAGGCGAAGACCCGACGGAACCGCATCATTCGACGCCCTACGGCTTTCCCCCCGTGCCGGACGAGGAACCCATCGGTATCCTGCGCAGGCGGCTGCGTGTTGCCGGTGTCCATCCGTTTTCCCTGCCGCTCGGCGTCGATATCGATACATGGATGTCCCACGGCAGGACGCCCTGGGATGCACACCCCAACAGCTTCAACGGCAAGATGGATGCGGAGACCACTGCCCTTGCCCAGGCATTGAAGCATGGCAATATCCGCCTGCAGACCAATTCGCGCGTCACGCGGCTCGAGACAGCTGCAGACGGAAAATCGATTGCCGCCGTGCATTACGTCAGGGATGGCGTACCTGCTGTTCTCAAACCCAAACTGGTGATCCTCTCGGCAGGCGCCGTTCAATCCGCGGTGCTTCTGTTGCGTTCGGCTGACAGCCGCAATCCCGCCGGTCTTGCCAACCGCTCGGATCAGGTCGGCCGCAACTTCATGAATCACAACCTGTCGGCGGTCATCGGGTTCGATCCGCGCTTCCGCAATGATTCCATCTATCAGAAGACGTTCGGCTTCAATGATTTCTACCTGTCCGACGGCGAGGGTGGTGCACCGCTCGGCAATGTGCAATTGCTCGGGCGGATCAGCGGGCCCGTGCTGAAGTCGGACCTCAAGCTCGTACCTGAATGGATTCTCAACCGGTTCTGCAATCATACGGTGGATTTCCTCGCCATGAGCGAGGATGTGCCGAAACCGGAGAGCCGCGTTCGCGTCGACGATGACAGGATTATTCTCGAATGGGTGCGCAGCAACTGGCCGGCACATCAGAAACTGGTCGCCCGGATCAAGTCGGTGCTGCGGGCCGCCGGATTTCCCCTCGTTCTGTCCAAGGCCTTTGACCGCAAGACCCCGTCGCATCAATGCGGCACGGTGCGGATGGGCACCGACCCGGCGCAGGCACCGCTGGATGTCCATTGCCGCGCCTTCGACCACCCGAACCTGTTTGTCGTCGATGCCGCCTTCCTGCCGACATCAGCCGCGGTCAACCCGGCGCTGACCATCGCCGCACAGGCGCTGCGCGTCGCCGATCACATCATTGCCGGGGAGCTTGCATGATGAGTATCCAGCACAAACCCGTCGCCCTGGTTACCGGCGCCCGGCGCGGCATCGGCCTTGGTATTGCCACGGCGCTTGCCGCCAGGGGATTTGATCTGGCGATCACCGACCTCGTGCGGGATGAAGCGGCTGATGCCGCTGTTTCAGCACTGGAATCACTCGGCGTAAAAGTACGGTTTATCGAGGCGGATCTGGCTGAACTTTCCAATCACGCGCAAACCGTCGGCGCCGTCGTGGCAGCATTCGGCCGGATTGATTGTCTGGTCAACAATGCCGGCATCGGTTCGAAAGTGCGTGGTGATTTCCTCGATCTTGAGCCGGCAAACTACAATGCGATCTTTGATATCAATGTGCGGGGAACCGTGTTCTTCACCCAGGCGGTGCTGCGGGCCATGCTTGGCCGCACCGATGGGGGGGCCGCCCGTACGATCGTCAACATCACATCGGTTTCCGCGGAGATGACCTCGCCGGAACGTCTCGATTACTGCATGACCAAGGCGGCACTGGCGTCGTTCACGCAAGGGCTGGCCGTGCGGCTTGCGGAAGAGGGGATCAGCGTTTTCGACGTGCGTCCCGGCATCATCCGCTCCGACATGACGGTCGTTGCCGCAGCCAAGTACGACAAACGCATCGCCGAAGGACTCGTGCCGATGAAGCGCTGGGGTGAGCCGGATGATCTCGGCCGCATCGTTGCGGCGCTGGCCGGCGGCGATTTCAACTTTGCCACAGGCTCGATCATCAACGCGGATGGCGCCCTTTCGATCAATCGACTTTAGCAGGTTGCAAAACATGAATTTCACCCCCCTCTGTCCTGCCGGACATCTCCCCCACAAGGGGGGAGATCAGCTGTCAGTTTCGTTTCATTTCGCCTTGCATCGCTGTTCAAGATGCAAAAACGTCAATGCCGATGTGATCTCCCCCCTTGTGGGAGAGATGGGCGGCCGCCCAGAGGGGGGTGCCTGAGTCATGGCAAACTCAACCCAAAAATCATCCTCCTACGATTACATCATCACCGGTGCCGGCCCTGCGGGGTGTGTGCTTGCCAATCGCCTCAGCGAGGACCCCGAGGTAAAGGTCCTGCTGCTCGAGGCCGGCGGCGGCGACTGGAATCCGCTGTTCCACATGCCGGCCGGCTTTGCCAAGATGACCAAGGGTGTCGCCAGTTGGGGCTGGTCGACCGTGCCACAGAAGCACATGAAGAACCGCGTGCTGCGCTATACGCAGGCCAAGGTCATCGGTGGCGGGTCCAGCATCAACGCACAGCTTTATACGCGCGGTAATGCAACCGATTACGACCTGTGGGCCTCGGAAGATGGCTGTGGGGGTTGGAGCTACCGCGACGTGCTGCCCTACTTCAAGCGTGCCGAAGACAATCAGCGCTTTGCCGATGACTACCATTCCTATGGCGGGCCGCTGGGTGTTTCCATGCCGGTGGCGACACTGCCGATCTGCGATGCCTATATCCGGGCCGGGCAGGAACTCGGCATTCCCTACAATCATGATTTCAACGGCAGGCAGCAGGCCGGTGTCGGTTTCTACCAGCTGACCCAGCGCGATCGCCGCCGCTCATCGGCCTCGATGGCCTATCTTGCCCCGGTCAAGGGCCGCAAGAACCTGACGGTCCGCATGGGCGCGCAGGTGACAAAAATCGTGGTGGAGAACGGCCGGGCCGTCGGTGTTGAAATCGCCAAAGGCAACGCCCGCGAGATCATCCGCGCCGAGCGGGAAGTGCTGGTCAGTTCCGGCGCCATCGGCTCGCCGAAACTGCTGCTGCAGTCGGGTATCGGCGCGGCGGATCACCTGCGGAAAACCGGCGTTCCCGTCGTGCATAACCTGCCCGGTGTCGGCGAGAACATGCAGGATCATCTGGATCTGTTCGTGATTTCCGAATGCACCGGCGATCACACCTATGACGGCGTCGCCAAGCTGCACCGCACCCTGTGGGCCGGGCTGCAATATGTGCTGTTCCGCTCCGGTCCTGTCGCGTCCAGCCTGTTTGAAACAGGCGGTTTCTGGTACGCCGATCCCGACGCCCGTTCGCCTGACATTCAGTTCCATCTCGGACTGGGGTCGGGCATCGAGGCGGGTGTCGAACGGCTGAAGAATGCTGGTGTCACCCTGAATTCGGCCTATCTGCATCCGCGGTCGCGCGGCACGGTGCGGCTGCAATCGGCCGATCCAATGGCCGCGCCGCTGATCGATCCCAACTATTGGAGCGATCCGCACGACCGCAAGATGTCGATCGAAGGATTGAAACTTGCGCGCGAAATCATGAACCAGGCGGCACTGAAGCCCTTCGTCATGGCGGAACGCCTGCCGGGGCCGAAGTACAATTCGGACGAGGAATTGTTCGATTATGGTTGCGCCAATGCCAAGACCGATCACCATCCGGTCGGCACCTGCAGGATGGGCACCGATTCCATGGCCGTTGTCGGCCTCGACCTGAAGGTGCATGGGCTGGAGGGGCTGCGTGTCTGCGACAGCTCCGTCATGCCGCGGGTTCCCTCGTGCAACACCAATGCACCGACCATCATGATGGGCGAAAAGGGCGCCGATATCATCCGCAAGCTCGCGCCGCTGCCGCCCGCTGTGTTCAGCCATGAGCTGAATGAAAAACGCCCGCGGGCGCGGGCGGATATTCGCTGATATCGGAGAATGGGCGCCGCCGGAGCATATGGGTCCCGGCGTCGCCCGCTCCGGTTACTGACGCAGCCTCGTATCAAGAAACACCCCGGCATCGCGCGCGGCGCTGATAAAGGCATGACGCGCCTTGTGGGCGGGTTTCCACCCGTCCAGGGCATCGAGACAGGCCTGCAATGCGCGGCGATAGCTCGCGCCGGTCTTCGACGGCCAGTAGCGCTGCAGGCACTCCATCGCTTCCCAGACACTGGTGATGGCCCTTTGGCCCGTAGCGCCCAGTTTGACCATGACCGGTATGGGAAAACGCTTGTCGTTCATCACTTCCTCCCTGAGTATTCTGATGAGCATGGCATGCTGTTTGGCAATGCCAGACTAGACGAGGAAATGCGTCGGGAGTCCGTCCGGTTCCATGACAAGTTGATTAAATATTTTTGAATGGGATGGGCCCTGAAAACACGCAGGTTTGATCGGCCGGATCACCGCATGTCGGACGGCATGGAGCTGACTTCCCGAAGCAGCCAGTCAAGGAATATGCGCATGGCCGGTCGTTGCGGACGGTCCTGCGGACAGGTCAGCCAATAGGCGTGGCGGCTGACGAACCCAAAGCCTTGCGGATTGACGAGCTTGCCGCTGGCCAGCTCGTCGGCGATCAGGCCGCGCGGCACCAGTGCCAGCCCCTGTCCCGCAATTGCCGCCCGGATGACCAGCGCATAGAAGCCGAAATGCGTGATACGGTCCGGCGCGAAATCGGTGATGCGCTGCGCTTCGGCAAACTCCTCCCAGCGCAGGGGCGTGTGCTTGTGGTGGAGCAGCGGAAACGCGCCGATGTCGCCGGGATGCCGGATGCCGCCAAGCCGGGCAATGAAGTGCGGCGCACCGACGAGCGCCACCTCGCGGCCAAAGAGGTAGTGGTTGTCCTGATCGGGCCAATCGCCTTCGCCGAAACGAAACGCAGCATCCGCCTGGTTGATCAGATCATTGTTGGCAAAGGTCGACAGTTCAACATTGATGTCCGGATGCGCTTCGGCGAAGCTGGCAAAGCGCGGGATCAGCCAGCGGTCGCCCATGATCGGCAGGATGTGCAGCTTGATGGCATTGGGCGACGATCCCAATGCGGCAACCCGCAAGGCCGCATTCTCCATGGCGCCAAGCGCGATGCGGGCTTCGACCACATAAATCCTGCCCGCTTCCGTGGTCGAGAGGCCGTAGGGGGTACGGACAAACAGCGGAACGCCGGCCAGGGCTTCCAGCGCCAGCAATTGCTTGCTGACGGCACTCTGCGTCATGTTCAATGCCTTGGCGCAGGCCGTCGTGCTGCCATGTTCGGCAATCGCCGCAATGACCTGCAATGCCCGTGTGGACGGATATATCCGGCCGGATACCATCGCCTTCGCCTCGCTGGTTCTTTGGAACAGAGGGTATTCCTTTTTGGAATGGATATGCGAATTCATTTCGTTTGTCGTGTCAAAAACACAACCATAAGCTTCCAACAACGAGAAAAAGGGGAATAAATGCCATGACCGAGCAGTCCGTCCGTTTGTGGGGGGCGCGTTTCAGGACGAGCCCATCACCTGAGCTGACAGCGCTTTCCCGTTCGGAAAGCAGCTATTTCCGGCTTGTCCCGTATGACCTGACCTCGTCGCTGTCCCATGCGCGGGAACTGGTGCGCGCCGGGATTTTGACCGAGGCCGAAACGGAAACGGTTTTCGCGGCAATCAAGGGCATCGGCGCCGACTACGCGGCCGGCGCGATCGAGCCATCCGCTGCCGATGAAGATATTCATACATTCCTGGAGCGGGTTCTGGGCGAACGCATCGGTGCGCTCGGCGGCAAGCTGCGGGCGGGCCGTTCCCGCAATGATCAGGCCGCCAACGACCTGAAGCTTTATCTGCGCGATGTGGCGCGCGGGCTCGGTGCGGATATTCTTCTCCTGCAGCAGGCGCTGACCGGCCAGGCGGAAGCCCACGTGACGACGCTCACCGCGGGTTTCACCCATTTGCAGCCGGCCCAGCCCATCAGCTTTGCCCATCAGCTGCTGGCCCATGCCCAGACCTTTGCCCGCGATCTTGACCGGCTGCGCGATTGGGACAGGCGCGCGGCACGCTCGCCGCTCGGAGCGGCTGCCATGGCTGGTTCAAGCATCGCCGTGCAGCCGGAGCTGTCGGCGCACGAGCTTGGCTATGACGCGCCGTGCGAAAACTCCATCGATGCGGTGGGCAGCCGCGACCATGTGGCGGAATTCCTCTTTGTAACAGCCATGTTCGGCGTGCACCTGTCGCGTCTTGCCGAGGAGCTTTTCCTGTGGTCCTCGCGCCAGTTCCGCTGGATCGAAATGGATGATGGCTATGCCACCGGCTCGTCGATCATGCCGCAGAAGAAGAACTGTGATATCGCCGAACTGACGCGCGGCCGTGCTTCCCGGCTGATCGGCAGCCTGACGACGATGCTCGTCGCCCTCAAGGGGCTGCCCTTCGCCTATAACCGTGACCTTGCCGAGGACAAGCATGCCGCCTTCGATACGATCGATGCCCTGACGCTCGTCGTACCCGCCATGGCCGGCCTGATCCGGACCATGCGCGTCAACACCGATATCATGCGCAGGCAGTCGGTCGACGGCTTTACACTGGCAACCGAGGTCGCCGACTGGCTGGCCAAGACAGGCGTGCCCTTCTCCGAGGCGCACGAAATCACCGGTGCGCTGGTGCGTTCCTGTGAAGACAGGAATATCGGCCTTGAGGATGTGAGCGACGATGACCTTGCCGCCGTCGATGTCAGGCTGCTGCCGTCGATCCGGTCAAGCCTGTCGCCGCAGGCGGCCGTCGACGCGCGCAAGGGCTATGGCGGAACGGCCCCGGATCGGGTTCGCGAGCAGATCGTCAGGCTCAAAACCGTGTTGGAATCGCAGCGGGAGTGGCTATCCTCCTATGCGAGCCCGACAGCGGCTTTGAAAGGATGAGTACGATGGCCAATATCGAACACACGGTTTCCGTCCCGCCTGCCAAATATTCCATTGCGCACCTGAAGCACCAGCCCCGGCGCCACTATGGCCGCTGGCTGGCCGCCGCCCTGATCATTCTGGTGCTGGCCATGATCGTCAAGGCTTTTGCCCAGGGCCAGATTGCCTGGCCGGTGGTCGGCCAGTTCTTCACCGCACCGGCCATTCTCGCCGGTCTGTGGAACACCATCCTCATGACGATCTGTGCCATGGCCCTCGGGCTGGTGCTCGGCGTCGTCTTTGCCATCATGATCATGTCGCCCAATCCGGTGCTGAAATATGTGGCGGTTTTCTACATCTGGTTTTTCCGGGGAACGCCGCTGCTGCTGCAATTGCTGCTCTGGTTCAATCTCGCCCTGATCTTTCCGACACTCGGCATTCCCGGCCTGTTCGAAATGCGCACCGTCGATTTCATGACGCCGTTCATGGCGACGCTGCTCGGCCTTGGCATCAATCAGGGCGCCTACACCGCCGAAGTCGTTCGCGGCGGCATCCTGTCCGTCGACAACGGCCAGATCGAAGCCGCCAAGGTCATCGGCATGACCCGGCTGACCATGCTGCGCCGTATCGTGCTGCCGCAGGCCATGCGCGTGATCATTCCGCCTGTCGGCAATGAAGTTATCAGCATGGTCAAGCTGACCTCGGTTGCCAGTGTCATCCAGTACGCGGAAATCCTGCGTAATGCACAGGCCGTGTACTACGCCAACAACCGCGTCATGGAACTGCTGATCGTTTCGGCCATCTGGTATCTGGCGGTTGTGACCATTCTTTCCATCGGCCAGCATCTCCTCGAGAAGCACTACTCGAAAAGCCTGGGGCGCCGGACCGGCAAGCGCACCGAACCTGCCGCAGCGGAAGGAGTCTGAACATGTCAGCCATGGTCGTAGCGGTAGACGTCAACAAGTATTTCGGGCCGTTTCACGCGTTGCAGAACGTGTCACTTGAAATCAGTCACGGCGAAGTCCTGTGTATCATCGGGCCTTCGGGCTCCGGCAAAAGCACGCTCCTGCGTTGTGTCAACCAGCTGGAGCGCATCGACTCCGGCGCCATCTGGGTCGACGACGAACTGGTCGGCTTTCGCCAGGAGGGCAACAAGCTCTATGAACTGACCGATGCGGAGATTTCGCGCCAGCGCCTGGCAAGCGGCATGGTGTTCCAGCGGTTCAACCTTTTCGCCCATATGACGGTGCTGGAAAACATCGTCGAAGGGCCGGTTATCGTCCAGAAGCGTGCGAAAAGCAGCGTCATCCCGGAAGCCATGGCTTTGCTCGAACGGGTCGGTCTGGCCGACAAGAAGGATGCCTATCCCAGCGAACTTTCCGGCGGGCAGCAGCAGCGCATCGCCATTGCCCGCGCCCTCGCCATGCAGCCCAAACTGATGCTGTTCGACGAGCCGACATCGGCGCTCGATCCGGAACTGGTTGGCGACGTGCTGAGTGTCATGCGCGATCTCGCCACCAGTGGCATGACGATGATCGTGGTCACGCACGAACTCGGTTTCGCCCGCGAGGTTGCGCACCGGGTGGTGTTCATGGACCGCGGCCGGATTGTCGAGACCGGAACCCCGCATGACATCCTCAGCAGCCCGAAAGAAAAACGCACACAGGACTTCATCGCAGCGGTGTTGTCCTGAGCCGAACTGAAATCAACAGGCCGGAAGAACCGGCCAGAGAGGAACCAGACATGAAAACCATGACACGGCTTGCAATTCTCGGTGGAGCGCTGGCATTCAGCTTTTCTGCCATGGCACAGGACCTTCCGGCCCGCATCAAGGATGCCGGTAAACTGGTTATCGCGACCATGCCGAACTATCCGCCGATCACCTACAAGGACCCGGCCACCAATGTGCTGCAGGGTTTTGACATCGAGCTTGGCGAAGCCATCGGCAAGGAACTTGGTCTGAAAGTCGAATGGCAGGAAATCGCTTTTGCCCAGATGCTGCCGTCCCTGCAGACAGGCCGCGTCGATCTGGCGATGGCCGGCATGAGCGACAAGAAGGCCCGCCAGGAAACGGCGGACTTCGTCGATTACATGAAGTCGGGTGCGCAGTTCTACACATCCAAGGCCCTGGCCGGCGAAATCAAGTCGGTGGACGATCTTTGCGGCAAGTCGGTGGGCGCCAGCCGCTCGACGGATTGGCCCGCGCAGATCACCGCCTGGAGCGAAGCCAACTGCGTTGCCAAGGGTAAGCCCGCGATCAATGTCATGGGCACGGAAGGGTCCGCCGATGCCCGCACGCAGATCAAGAGCCAGCGTCTCCAGGCAGCGGCCCAGGGCAATGAAACCCTTCCCTACAACCAGAAGCTGGAACCCGATACTTACGTTACGCTCGGCGAGGCATTCAGCCAGTCTCTAGCCGGCATTCCGGTTCTGAAAAGCGAGACCCAATTGCGCGATGCGGTGAAAGTGGCGCTTGAAAAACTGCAGACGAATGGTACCTATGATGCACTTTTGGAAAAGTATGGTTTGAAGGCCAACAAGCTGACGCCCGTTACCATCAATGCCGGCGAATAAAGCATAGGGCCGAAGAGACGAAAGAGGCGGTTCCGGTATTGGCTGGAGCCGCCTTTGCATGGAAAGGAATGCGGGATTGATGAAAGTCAGTTTGTCCAATCCGTCGGATCACCCGCAGCTTGCGGCCCTGTTTGAGGAAATGCAGGCCCATTACAACGTGCCCTGTCCGCCGCGCGCGGAAATACTGCGCGGATTGCGGGATATGCCCGATGGGACGGAAATCCTGGTCGCCGGCACCGATGAGCTCGTTGGCTTTGCCGCGTTCTCGTCGATCTATCCGGGGCCGGGCCTGCAATCCGGCCTGTTTCTCAAGGAGCTCTTCGTTTCAAAGGCGCATCGCAGCAGTGGAGCCGGGACCTCGCTGATGCATGCACTGGCCAAACTGGCGCTGGAGCGGGGTTACAAGCG
Source organism: uncultured Phyllobacterium sp. (assembly GCF_902479695.1). Taxonomy (NCBI): domain Bacteria; kingdom Pseudomonadati; phylum Pseudomonadota; class Alphaproteobacteria; order Hyphomicrobiales; family Phyllobacteriaceae; genus Phyllobacterium; species uncultured Phyllobacterium sp. The sequence continues at coordinate 23,815 of NZ_CABSQF010000059.1, forward strand.
CGTCGACTGGACCGCCGACCGCAACAATCCGAAAGTCCTGGCCTTCTACAATGGTTTCAACGCGTCTCCGCTGCCGGACAAGCTATTTTACCGGATGGATGGCGAGGCGCTTGCCGCTGCCGCCAGGAAAGCCGGTAACGCGTAAGTGTTGGCTTACTAAGACTGCCGCGGCCGTACCAGCCAGCAATAGGCCGAACCGAGGGCCAGCAGCACGCAGGTTGCCAGAAACACGGCGCGCATGCCGAAATGCCCGCCGATGAAGCCGCCTGCCAAGGGGCCGATGACCTGTCCGGCATATTGCGATGATGTCGAATAGCCCAGGATGCCGCCTGCGACCCGGTCCGGAACGTTGTGCCGGATGACGCTGGTGATGCAGGGCAGAAGCCCGCCAAGCGCCAGCCCCATCAGGAACCGCAGCCCGATCAACTGCCAGCCCTCGGTCACGAAAGCCTGGGGTATCAGCAGCAAAGCCGATACGGCGAGGGCGGCAATGATCACATTCCAATGGCCGACACGGTCGGCCAGCTTGCCCAGCCGTGACGCCGACAGGATGCTGCCGAGCGCCGCCGCCGACATGACGACGCCGGAAACAATCGTCACCTTGCTGGCATCGCTGACCAGCTGCGCCACATAGACGGTGATGATCGGTTCGATCGACATGTTGGCCAGCATCAGCAGCAGGCCGGTCGCCAGCATGGCGATGATGGGGCGCTTGTCGGGAATCGCCGACCAGCCGCCCGTCACCTTGGCGCCCTTGCTCTTCGGCGGGCGCCGCTCCTCCTTGATGAAAAGACTGGTCGCGATGAAGGTCAGGAAAATCACGCCGCCTGCCAGCCAGAATGTCTGGCGGATGCCGATCAGGGGCGGCAGGCCGCCGCCGATCAGCGGACCCACCAGATTGCCCGCCATGATGCCCGACGACAGGGTGCCGAGCGCCCAGCCGGTACGCGCCTTCGGCGTCTGGGTCGCCACCAGCACGGTGGAACCGGAGGCATAGCCGCCGAGCAGTCCGGCAGCGAGACGCAGCGCCACGAGCTGCCACACGTCCGTCGCCATGCCGATCAGCGACATGGCGACGGCCATGCCGAGGCTCGCGCGAATGAGCATCAGCTTGCGGCCATAAAGATCGGCGAGGCGCCCCCAGAGCGGCGCGACGAGGGCCGCGGTGAAAAAGGTGGCGCCATAGGCCACGCCTGACCATTGCACGATTGCCGCGTGTTCCTTGACGCCCAGCTGTTCGACATAGAGCGGCAGGAAGGGCAGAAGCAGCGTCATGGCCACGATCGTCGTGAACGATCCGATGAGGCAGACGACAAGGTTCTGGCGCCAATAGCGCGATTCAGTCTCGGACTCACCGGCAATGGCCGGAGCGGGCGCAGCGGTCACGGTTGTACCGCCCGTGCCATGCTGTTGATCAGGTGTATTCATGGAAACATGTTTTCGCGGCAGGGGGGCTGCCGTGCCTCTCACTCTTTCGAGCACCGAACTCGCTTGCACTGTTTCACCGCAGCCGGCCAATAGCAATCGCCCGACCGGCTTGAAGTGGCAACAAGTCGCAATCACCAGGATTCGCAGTAAAGTGATCCATTACCATGACCGCCACGTATTGCAGCGGAAGAACCGGACAGTGGACTTCATCCGCAAGAGGTCTATCCTGTCGGCTGGTTGTCCCGGCAGATGCAAGGAGACGGCATGATGAAGACATTTCCCGCTTATATCATTTTCGGCCTGTTCCTGTTGATCGCCATGCCGGGCGCGGCGATGGCCGATGAACCGCTTGATACGGGACAGTCGATCATCAGGAAGCAGATCGCCGCCTTTCTCAGTGACGATGCGGCAACCGCCTATTCCTTCGCCTCGCCGGCCATTCAGGGCAAGTTCGTCAATCAGGACATGTTTTTCGAGATGGTCAAGCGGGCCTACCAGCCCGTATACCGGCCGGGCAATTTTGCCTTCGGCCGCAGCAAGGTGTCGGATAGCGAGATCGTGCAGGAAGTCGTCATCCGCGGTCCCGACGGCAAGGACTGGACGGCGCTGTACCAGTTGACGAAACAGCCCGACGGCAGCTGGAAGATCAATGCCGTCCGCATGATGCAGGCCGCGCCCGGACCCGAAATCTGAGCGTCCGGCCGCTCATTCGCCAGCCAGTTGCTCGATGGTGAATATGCCGTCCGTCTGCGGCTGCGCAATGTAGGTCTCGTCCGGTGTCTCGAAGGTGATGCGCGTCTTGCGCGTCGCGTCGACGAGTTCGATGGTCCAGTTTTCCTTCAGCCGCCACGCGGTGATGTCGCCCATGACGGGAAATGCCTTGACGCAGGCCGGATCAATATCGATCTGCGAGCCGCCAATGGTCTCGTCCCGTTTGAGCGTCACCTTGCACAGCCTGTTGCCGCCTTCGTCGCGGATCTGCCATGGGCCAAAAAAGCTTTCGAGCAGATCGGGATCGACGGCATCCATATCCATCGGTTTGAGATCTTCAGCCAGTGCCGCCGTTACCGGCAGGATGGCCATGAGAAAAAGCGAGGCAACCGTGTTCCGCATGATGATCAGACCTGTCACTGTTTCCTGTATATCGGCAAATCTACCCGCAATTCTCCCGCCGGAAAACCGCCAAGGCGGTGATTGGGAGCCACGGCGGAGTTTGACTGACCGGCTGAAGCGACAGGCCGCGCAGTGAACGATTGC
>NZ_CABSQF010000060.1:0-25281 GCF_902479695.1 uncultured Phyllobacterium sp.
CCTCGTGCCGGGCGCTGCCGACACGGTTGAGCACCAGCCCGGCGATCATCAGCGTGCGGCGGAAATCCCGGAAGCCGCTGACCACGGCGGCAATCGAATGCGACTGCTTTGCGCAGTCGAGCACCAGAATGACCGGCAGCGACAGGCGCACGGCCAGATCGGCGGCGGATCCCTTGCCGTCCAGCGCACCGTCGAAAAGCCCCATCATGCCCTCGACCACCAGCGTCTTGCCGCCTTCCGCATGACGCGATGCCAGGGCGCTGATCAGGTCGGGCCGCATCGCCCAGGGATCGAGATTGATGCAGGGTACACCGCTGGCAACGCTGTGATAGGCCGGATCGATATAGTCGGGACCCGCCTTGGCCGGCGCGATTTTCACGCCGCCATCGCGCAGCGCGCGCAGCAAACCCAGCGTTACCGTGGTCTTGCCGCTTCCCGATGCCGGGGCGGCGATGACAAAGCCCTTCATCCCGCATCCTTTTCGCGGCGTGTTCCCAGCGGATCGACCTGCAGCACACGCCCGTCCAGTGCCCCCAGCCAGTCGAGCGCATTACGCAGGCGCACCACCTCGCCGATGACAACGATGGCGGGCGGGCGCAGTCCCGCCTGTTCCACAGCATTCTCGGCCTGCGCAAGGGTTGTTTCCAGCACTGTCTGCGCGCCTGTCGTGGCATTGCAGACAAAGGCCATGGGTTCGTCCTTCGCGCGGCCCGCCGCCATCAGCTTGGCGGCGATGACACCGATATGCTTCATCGCCATGTACATGACGATGACGGACGAACCCTTGGCGATGCTCGCCCAGTCCATCGTATCGGGAATGAGGCCGGTTGCGTCGTGGCCGGTCAGGAAGGTCACGCTCTGGTTGGTCTCGCGGTGGGTCACCGGAATGCCCGCATAGGCGAGCCCGCCGATACCGGCGGTGATTCCCGGCACGATGCGGAAGGGAATGCCATGCTCGACCAGCGTCAGCGCCTCCTCGCCGCCCCGGCCGAAGACGAAGGGATCACCGCCCTTCAGGCGCAGCACCCGCTTGCCGGCCTTGGCCAGTTCCACCAGACGCAATGAGATATCGCGCTGCTGGGGCGAAGGCTTGCCGCCGCGCTTTCCGGCATATTCGAGTTCCGCGTCCGCACGGGCAAAGGAAAGGCATTCCTCGTTGACCAGCGCGTCATAGACAATGGCATCCGCCTGTTCGAGCGCATTGACCGCATGCAGCGTCAAGAGCCCGGGATCACCCGGCCCGGCCCCGACAAGCCAGACATGACCCGTTTCGAACTTCGGCAATTTTGACGTCACTGCGCTCATCGCGCTCCCCGTATCTGTTGCATCGCGCATAGCATAATTTTCCGCATCGCAAGCATGAACTTATCGGAAAAATCATGCAACTCTATCCCAAGCTGGTCTATAAGACGCGCATGAGCGACGAACCCGATGCCGGATTGCGAAAACCAGACGATGCCAACCCTGCTCCCCTGCGCCGGGGCTGGACCACGGGCGCCTGTGCGACCGCCGCAACCAAGGCCGCGCTGATTGCACTGATCACGGGTGAATTTCCCGATCCGGTCGCCATCATCCTGCCGAAGGGCGAGGTCCCGCATTTTCCGCTGGCACTCGAATCAATCGGCGACGGCTATGCCATTGCCGGGATCGTCAAGGATGCCGGGGATGACCCTGATGTTACCCATGGCGCCACCATCATCTCCACGGTCCATCCCGCCGCTCCCGGCAGCGGTATTCAGTTTGTCGCAGGCGAAGGCGTTGGCACCGTCACCCTGCCGGGCCTGCCGATCCAGCCGGGGGAAGCCGCCATCAACCCCGTCCCGCGCGCCATGATGACCGCCATCTGCGAGGAAATCTGCGCCCAGTACGACCTGCCCGCCGATCTTGTCGTGACCATCTCCGTGCCGGAAGGCGAGGAACTGGCGAAGAAAACCTGGAACCCGCGTCTCGGCATTGTCGGCGGCATCTCCATTCTCGGCACGACGGGCATCGTCCACCCGTTTTCCTGCGCGGCATGGATACACTCGATCCATCGCGGCATCGATGTTTCCCGCGCCGCCGGGCTCACTCATGTGCTGGCGGCGACAGGATCGACCTCCGAGGATGCGGCGCAGGCGATCTACAATCTGCCAGATATCGCGCTGCTCGACATGGGCGATTTCGCCGGCGGGCTGCTCAAATATCTGCGGGTTCATCCCATCGACAGGCTGACCATCGCCGGCGGCTTCGCCAAGCTGACCAAGCTGGCACAGGGCGCGCTTGATCTCCACTCCGCCCGCAGTCAGGTCAGCATGGCATTTCTGGCGGATGAAGCGGAAAAGCTTGGATTCGACAAGGATATGAGGGAGCGGATTCTGAATGCCAACACCGCGCAGGAAGTGCTTGAAATGACTCAAGGGTTTGGCATCGACCTGCCGAAGTCCATCGCCGAAAAAGCCAAGGCCGTGGCGCTCGCCACCCTCAGGGGTGCGCCTGTCGAGGTGGAAATAATCGTGACCGACCGCAAGGGGACAATCCTTGCCCGCCTCTGATCGTCCTGTGCTCATTCTCGGCGGCACGGCGGAAGCGGTCAAGCTTGCCGCCGCGCTTGTCGCCCGTGGCTATCGGACAATCTCATCGCTCGCCGGCCGCACCAGCAATCCCGGCAGGATCGAAGGCGAAGTGCGCACCGGCGGTTTTGGCGGCGCGGACGGCCTTGCCGCCTATATCCGCAGGGAAAACATCGCCCTGCTCGTCGATGCGACCCACCCCTTCGCCACGCAGATATCGGACAATGCACGCGCGGCGGCGGATGCCACGGGCGTTCCCTTCGTCCGGCTGGAGCGGCCGGACTGGCAGCGCAAGCCTGGGGATGCCTGGACCAGCGTCACAAGCCTTGAAGAAGCGGTTTCCGCCATTCCCGCAAAGGCCCGGATATTGCTGGCGCTCGGCCGCCAGCACATCGCCCCTTTCTCCAGACGAAGCGACGTGTACTTCGTCGTGCGCATGATCGATCCGCCGGAAACGCCGCTCGACCTGCATGATTTCGAGCTGGAACTGTCCAAGCCGGGCAAGAAGGATGAGGAAGCCCTGTTTCTCACCCGCAAGCGCCTCACCCATATCGTCTGCCGCAACTCCGGCGGCGCGGCATCCTATGCCAAGATCGCCGCGGCGCGCGAACTTGGCTTGCCCGTCATCATGATCGAGCGGCCGCACCGCCCCGCCGGTCACATCCTGCCCGACACATCAGGCGTTCTGCGGTTTATTGAGGAAACGCTGGGCTAGCGGCAAAGGTGTTGTTTGTAGGATTTAACACTCCCCTCAATGCCTGTCACTCCGAGCGTGACCGCAAGGTGTGGCTGTGATCCTTGTGGTAAAGCGCGGAATCGCGGAACGCATCCGCCGACAGGCCCTTGCCGACAAAGATCATGGCCGAGCGCGTCAGGCCCGACTCCCGCACTTTTCCGGCAATATCCGCCAGCGTGCCGTGAATGAACTGTTCGTCCGGCCAGCCGACGCGGTAGGCCACGATGACGGGGCAATCGGCGCCGTAGAGCGGCACAAGATCGGTCTCGATCCGCTGGAGGTTGCGGATGGAGAGGTGAATGACAAGCGTCGCGCCGGATTTGCCCAATGTCACGAGATCCTCGCCTTCCGGCATGGCCGAGGACTTCATCGAGGTGCGCGTGAGAATGATGGTCTGGCACACCTCGGGAACCGTCAGTTCCTTTTTCAGCGCAGCGGCGGCGGCGGCAAAGGCCGGAACCCCCGGCGTCACGTCATAGTCGATGCCGAGCGCATCGAGGCGGCGCATCTGCTCGGCCACGGCGCCATAGATGGAAGGATCGCCGGAATGCACCCGCGCCACATCCTTGCCCTCCGCATGCGCGCGCTCAAACTCGGCGATGATCTCGTCCAGCGTCAGCGAAGAGGTATCGACAACGCGCGCGCCCTCCGGCACTTCGGCAACCATTTCCGGCGGCACCAGCGATCCCGCATAGAGGCAGACCGGGCAGGACTGGATCAGTTTCAGGCCACGCACGGTGATGAGATCGGGGGCGCCGGGGCCGGCGCCTATAAAATGAACCGTCATTGTCTATCTCTTTCTTGCCAATGCAGCCGTTGCATGGGCGGATTTTGTCTTACCGATCACCAGCGCGCCGTCCGGTCCCGCAGCGGCAAGCGCTGCCGCTTCCGCGACGCCGTGGCTGCCTGTCAGTTCGAAGACACGCCGGGACGGATTGGCAAGGCGGGGCGTTTCCCGCTCCAGGGTTGCCGCATCGAAGCACAGGAATGGCAATTGCCAAAGCGCGGCAAGCTGAATCATCGCCGGTTCACCCGCGCGCGCATCGAGGGAATGGATGCCCGCAAGATCGCCGGGCTTCACTCCGCCCGCACGCAGGACCGACTCGGCAAGGCCGCGCAGTTCCGCCGGATCGCATCCCCGCTCGCATCCAAGGCCCAGCGTGTAACGGGCTGCGCTCTCCGGCCTATCAACCATCAATGCTGCTTGTGAAGCTCTTCCGGCGTCACGCCCAGGAGATCGGCCGTGCGGCGGATGAGATTGGCTTCCTTCGGATCGAGATCGTCATCGGCATTGGCAATCGTCAGCAGGTGCCGCAGCAGCATGACCTTGCGCTCGAACGGTACATCGGCAAAAGCCAGCGCCGCCTGCTCACTGGAGGTTTCGTAGCCGAAATCCTTCAGATAGTCCGCCACTTCGCCGAATTCGTCGGGAGCAATGCCAAAATCATTGGAGGCAATGCGCAGGATTGCCGCATATTCCGACTTTTCGGTCTTGCCGTCAGCCAGCGCCACATGCATCAGAAGCAGGAGCTCCGCCGTCAGGACCGGATCATCGGCAACCTTCTGCACGGCACTCTTTGCGCCAAGAAATGCGGTGATGCGATCAAAGATGCTCTCGCTCATTGTACCCCCAAACTGTCTTCACGCGATAGATCGCAGCCCCGGCGGCTGAATTCAAGTGCGCAAACAACACACTAGAATGCGATTCGCACAAGCGGATCGGCTCAGCATTGAAATGTTCTCGCCAAAGCCAAAATTCCCTCTATGGTCCGGCGCATTCGCAAAGAGTCTCCCGCCATGCCCGCCTTCTTCGACAATGTTCCCGTACTTCTGATCCTTGCCGGCTTTGCCGCCGGTTTCATCGATTCCATTGCTGGAGGTGGCGGCCTGATCACCGTTCCGGCCCTGCTTCTGGCCGGCCTCTCGCCGGTGGAATCGCTGGGGACCAACAAGCTGCAATCGCTGTTCGGTTCCACCTCGGCAACCATAGCCTATGCCCAAAAGGGCCATGTGAACCTGAAGAAGCAGCTTCCATCGGCGTTCATGTCATTCCTCGGTGCGGTGGCGGGTGCCCTCCTTGCCGGCTTTCTGCCCGGCGATCTCCTGCGCGCCTTCCTGCCGGTCCTATTGATCACCATCGCGCTGTATTTTGCCCTGAAGCCCAACATGGGCGATATCGACCGCGCCCATCGGATAACGCCGTTCCTGTTCGGTCTCGCGATCGTTCCGCTGATCGGATTTTACGACGGCGTGTTCGGACCCGGCGCCGGTTCGTTCTTCATGCTCAGTTTTGTCTCGCTGGCCGGTTACGGCCTGCTGAAGGCAACGGCCCACACGAAACTGCTCAACCTTGCCTCCAATCTCGGCGGCTTCACCACCTTCGCCTTTCTCGGCGTCATCAACTGGAAGGTCGGCCTGTGCATGGGTGTCGCCCAGTTCATCGGCGCGCGGGTCGGTGCGGGGCTGGCGATGAAGAACGGCGCAAAAATCATCAAGCCGCTGCTGGTGATCGTCTGCCTGGCGCTGGCGACAAAGCTGCTTCTGGACCCGAGCAATCCGATCCGCCTGTGGCTCGCCACGCTGTTTTAACAGCGTGGCATGAACATCGCCTCTAAAACTCGATGCCTTTCTGCGCCTTGATGCCGGAACGGAACGGATGCTTGATCATTTCCATCTCGGTGACGAGATCGGCAAACTCGATCAGTTCGTCCTTGGCATTGCGCCCGGTGATGATCACGTGCTTCATGTGCGGCTTCTGCCTGAGCACATCGATGATTTCCTCCACCGGCAGATAGTCGTAGCGCAGCGCGATGTTCAGCTCATCGCACAGGACAAGATCGGTTTCGTCATCGAGGATCATCGTCTTCGCCTGTTCCCAGGCATCCCGAGCCATGGCGATATCGCGGGCGCGGTCCTGCGTTTCCCAGGTAAAGCCCTCGCCCATGGCCGAGATGGTCACCTGTTCGGGGAATTTCTCCAGAACCCAGCGCTCGCCCGTATCCCATGATCCCTTGACGAACTGGATCACGCCGATCTTCATGCCGTGGCCGAGCGCCCGAAACACGACGCCGAAACCGGCGGTCGACTTGCCCTTGCCCTTGCCTGTGTTGACGATGACCAGTCCCTTTTCATCGGTCTTGGTGGCAAGGATCTTGTCGCGCACGGCCTTCTTCTTGCGCATCTTGTCGGCGTGGCGCGCGTTGACTTCCTCTTCGGTCAGGTTCAACAGTTTCTGTGATTTTTCAGCCATTTGGCGTCTCCTTCCGAATCATTGTCTCAGGCGGCAAGCTTGCCGAGTTCATAACGCGCCGAGTTCGAACGCGGGGTCCAGAAGCCGCGCTGCACGGCCTCCTCCAGCTTTTCGGCGATGTCCCGCAGCGCATGCGGGTTCTTGTCTTTCAGGAATGCCCGCACACCATCATCCATCAGGAAAGCCTGATAAACCGCTTCGAAATGATGGTTGCGGACAGCGCCTGTCGTGGCGGCAAAGGCGAAGAGGTAGTCGACCGTTGCCGCCATCTCGAAGGCACCCTTGTAGCCATGGCGCATCACCCCGGCGATCCATTTCGGGTTGGTCACACGACCACGCACGGTACGGCCGATTTCTTCATCCAGCGTGCGGATCACGGGTTTTTCAGGACGCGAATGATCATTGTGATAAATGGTCGGGCGCTCGCCGGACAGTTGCTCGACCGCCGCCGACATGCCGCCCTCGAACTGATAATAGTCATCGGAATCGAGCAGATCGTGCTCGCGGTTGTCCTGATTCTGCACCACGGCCTCGACGGTGCGCAGGCGCTCTTCCAAGAGACCGCGCTCAGCCCTGCCCTCTTCACCCGCGCCATAGGCATAACCGCCCCAGACAAGCCACGCCTCGGCAAGATCGTCGCGCTTGTCCCATGCCTTTTCGTCAATCAGCGTCTGCAGGCCGGCACCGTAAGCACCGGGCTTTGAACCAAACACGCGAAAGCCCGCCCGCTGCTTCGCCGTCTTTTCGTCGGCTCCCTCAGCCACAAGCCGCGCCTGTTCAGTGCGCATGCGCAACGCAATGGGATTGTCTTCCGCATCCTCAGGCAGTGCGCCGACCGCCCGCACCGCCGTGTCGAACAGTGCAATCTGGTCGGGGAAAGCATCGCGGAAAAAGCCGGATATGCGCAGGGTCACGTCGACGCGTGGACGGCCAAGCATGGCCGGCGGAATGATCTCGTATCCGGTGACGCGCCGCGAAGCCATGTCCCAGACGGGTTTGACACCGATCAGGGCCAGCGCCTGCGCAATATCATCGCCGCCGGTGCGCATGTTCGACGTGCCCCAGGCGGTCAGCCCCAGCGATGTCGGCCACTCCCCATGATCCTGCGTATAGCGGCGGATCAACAGCTCAGCCGATTTCTGCCCGAGTTCCCATGCGGCGGGTGTCGGTACGGCGCGGCTGTCGACGGAGAAGAAATTGCGTCCGGTCGGCAGGACATCGGGGCGGCCGCGTGTCGGCGCGCCGGAGGGTCCCGGCGCCACAAAACGCCCGTTCAGCGCGGTCATGAGCCCCGCCATTTCGGCTGCGCCACAGGCCATCACAGCCGGATGCAGGGTCGTGCGAATACCGTCCAGAACCGTTTGCGTTGCCTGCCATTCAGCAGGGCAAGGGATTTCACCAGCCACCAGCCTGGCCGCCAGCAACTCGATGCGCTCCACCGTATCGCCCGCAATGCGCCATGGCTCGTCGGTGACGGCGTTCAGAATCTCCGGCCGTTCCGCACTCCAGGGTGCGGCCATATCACAATCCAGCGGATCGAAACCGGCAAAGCCGAGATCACCGGCAATGGCGCGCTGCAGGCTTTGATCAGCCCCGACGCCCGAGCCACGTGGCACCCGTGCCAGAGCGACCACCAGATCGGTGAGCAGACGCCCCTCCGGCGACAGGCCGAAAATATGCAACCCGTCGCGGATCTGCATTTCCTTGAGATCGCAGAGATAGGCATCAAGCTTCTGCAGGGCGAGATCGTCGGGATCGTGATCGTGAATGCCCGCATCGCTGTCGAGACCGATATCGCGGACGAGATCAAGAATCTGCACCTTTAGCCGCACAAGCCGGCGCGGATCAACGCCGGAGGCTTCGTAATATTCGTCGACCAGCGCTTCGAGGTCCTTCAGCGGCCCGTAGCTTTCGGCCCGCGTCAGCGGCGGCGTCAGGTGATCGATGATGACGGCGGCGGAGCGGCGCTTCGCCTGGGTTCCCTCGCCCGGATCGTTGACAATGAACGGATAGATATGCGGCACCGGCCCCAGCACCGCCTCGGGGAAACAGGTTTCCGACAGCGCCAGCGCCTTGCCCGGCAGCCATTCGAGATTGCCGTGTTTGCCCACATGCACGATGGCATGCGCATCGTAGACACCGCGCAGATAGGCATAGAAGGCGAGATAGCCGTGCGGCGGCACAAGATCCGGCGAATGATAGGTGTCCTTCGGATCGATATTGTAGCCGCGTGCCGGCTGGATGCCGACCAGCACCGCGCCGAACCGGCTGAGCGGCAGCGCAAAGCCGCGCGCCGCATCGAGGAAGAACGGATCACCATCCGGCGCACCCCAGCGCGCCGTGACCTTCTCCTGAATCACCTGGGGAAGCGATTGAAAGAAGCTGTTGTATTGATTGAGCGAAATCATCTCGCGGATGGCGCTGATGTCGCTGGCCGCATTGGTCGGCCCGGCCATCAGATGGCGGATCAGCGCTTCGCCATCGGCAGGCATATCGGCGATATCGTATCCGGCATCGCGCATGGATTTCAGCACCTGCCAAGTGCCCGCGGGGGTGTCGAGCCCGACGCCGTTGCCAAGCCGTCCGTCCCGGTTGGGATAGTTCGCCATGACGAGCGCAACACGGCGCTCATTCGGTTTGCTTGTGCGCAGCCGCGCCCAGTTCGCCGCGAGATCGGCAACGAAGGCGACACGGTCCGCCTGCGGTTCGTGCATGACGATATTGGCCTGCACCGCCTCGTCGAAATGCTGCGCCGACTTGAACGACACGGCGCGCGACAAAACCCGGCCATCGACCTCAGGCAGGGCAACATTCATCGCCAGGTCGCGCGCGGAAAGCCCCTGATCCGACAGGCGCCACTGCTCGGCGCTGGAGCCGGAGAAGATAACCTGCAGCACCATCGCGCCGTCATGTTCAAGCGCGGTCGGCTTGCGCGCGGAGCCCGGTGCAGACACGGCAAAGCCAGTTGCATTCAGAACAACGCCGGGCGGCGCTTCGGCAAAAATGCTCTCCAGCGTCGCGATGGAAACCGGGTCTTTCAGGCTGGAGACAAACACCGGCAGCGGATTAAGTCCCTTGGCGCGCAATGCATCGAGGAGCGCCGCAACAGGCTCTGTCTGGCCGCTCTGCACCAGCGCCCGGTAGAAGCAGATGGCAACGACAGGCGCCCCTTCAGTCCAGTCACGCCGCATCGCGTCCAGCGACGGCGCCGAATTGCCGGGCCACCACAACCCGGCCTTGAGCAAAGGCGCCGCTTCCTGCGGCTTTTCACCCGAAGAAATCAGGGCTGCACAATAATCGAGGAAGCGCTGGGCATTCTGCGCCCCGCCCTCCAGCAGATAATGCCAGAGCGCATCGCGATCATGCCGGGCAACGGTTGAAAACCGGTCGAGTCCCGGATCGGGTTTGTCGTCACCCGGCAGCACCGCAAGCTGCACCTTGTGATTGACGGCGCAGGCATGCAGCGCTTCGAGGCCATAGGGCCAGTAGCTCTCGCCGCCGATCACCCGGACGACGATCAGCCTGGCATGCCGCGCTGTCCGCTCGACATAGGCATCGACGGACATCGGGTGCGACAGGCTCATCATATTGGCAAGGCGCAGCGAAACCGCGCCATCGCCCTGCCGCCGTGCGGCGGCAAGGCTCGCCAGTTCCGTATCGGCGGCGGACAGGAACAGCACATCTCCCGGCGTCTGGCCGAGGTCGATGGCCTCGGTGCCTTCAGCGATGGTGCCTTTCTGGGCAAGCAGGAGATGCATTCAATATCCTATCGTCAGGCAGCGGCAGCGGCGGTTACCGCCGATGTGATGGCGTCATTGTCGATATCGTGCAGTCCGATGACGACGAGACGGGTCTGCCGTTCCTCGCCCGGGTTCCACGCGCGGTCGAAGTAATGCTCGATGCGCGTGCCGACGGCCTGCACCACCAGACGCATCGGCTTGCCGGGAACATCGGCAAAGCCTTTCAGGCGCAGGATGTCATGATCGGCAATCACGGCCTTCAGCTTCTCGACAAAGTTTTTGGGTTCGGCCACCGGACCAAGCCCGACAACAAAGCTCTCGAACTCGTCATGGTCGTGCTCTTCACCCGCTTCATGTTCCATTTCATGGTGCGACTTGCGGTTGGCGATGTCCTCTTCGGTGCCGACGCCGAGACCAAGCAGCAATTCATTGCTGAGCTTGCCGAAGCTTGCCGATACCATGTTGAGCGAGCGCGACGAGCGGCTCTGCACATCGCCGCGCACACCTTCCAGCTGCTTGTCGCTGATCAGGTCGCTCTTGTTCAGCACGATCAGGTCGGCGGCACGGATCTGATCCTCGAACAGTTCTTCAAGCGGGCTGTCATGGTCGAGCGATTCATCCTGAATCCGCTGAGCATCCACCTTGTCATGGTCGTCGGCAAACCGGCCTTCCGACACGGCGGAAGCGTCGATCACCGTGACAACACCATCAACCGTCACCTGCGTCTTGATTTCAGGCCAGTTGAATGCGGCAACCAGCGGCTGTGGCAGCGCGAGGCCTGACGTCTCAATGACGATATGGTCAAAACGGTCCGGACGGTCGAGCAGTTTGGTCATGGTCGGGATGAAATCGTCGGCCACGGTGCAGCAGATGCAGCCATTGTTCAGCTCGATCACATCCTCGTCGCGGCAGGCTTCGATGCCGCAGCCCTTGAGCAGGCCGCCATCGACGCCGAGATCACCGAATTCATTGATGATGAGTGCGATGCGCTTGCCATTGGCGTTTTCGAGCAGATTGCGGATCATCGTGGTTTTGCCCGAACCGAGAAAACCGGTGATGACCGTTGCTGGAATCTTCTGACCCTGCATATTCCTATCCCTTCATGGTGAGCGGCAGCCCGGCTGCCACGAAATAGACTGTTGCCGCGGCCTGCGCTACGGCCTGATGGAGACGTCCGGCATGGTCGCGAAAATCGCGCGCCATGCGGTTCTCCGGTACGATGCCGAGACCCACTTCGTTCGAAACCAGAACGATCGAGCCTTGAAGTTTCGGCAGCACTTGCACGAGCTGCCGTGTCTCGGCGGTGATATCGCGCTCGGCCATCATCAGATTGGTCAGCCAGAGCGTCAGGCAATCGACAAGGATCGCCTTTCCTTCGGCAGCAACCCCTTGCAGGGTATCCACCAGATCGAGCGGTTCTTCGATGGTGTGCCAGGATGAACCACGCTGCGCCTTGTGCAGGTCGATGCGGACTGACATTTCCTCATCCCAGGACCTGCCGGTTGCGACATAAACGGGTTCAAGGCCGGAAGCCATGATCAGGCCTTCGGCAAAACTGGACTTGCCCGAGCGGGCACCGCCGAGAATGAACGTCACGCCGTGATTCAGCTGGGGCATCGCCGTCACTGCAATCGCGATGATCCGTCAGGTACGATCAAGCGGAATGCGGGCGGGGAAACGAGCGCGTATACAATGCGAGCAGCCATAACAACCTCCGTGCTGGGCCTGAAGGGACACGACCCTTCGGTTCTTGGGCAGGATTGCCCCGAGCGTTTCCTGGGAAACGCTCTATGACTGGCAGGTCTCCTGGCTCGCGGGTCACAGGATGAATGCTGCCTTCCCGGTTTCCCAGTGGCTGCCTTCTGCATATGCGTCAGGCTTTGCATTGATCCTCGCCGCTCTACAGTCGCGGGGTCGGCTGCGGTGGGGTCGCCCTTGAGGGTACAACCGTCGCATTCCCTTTTGATCCCTTGGCCTTTGGCCAATATGGGAACCAATCATGGCTGGGACGTTATTCACCCCCCACGGGAAATGTCAATGGAATCCGCACGGTTTGCTCAGGGAGCGGCACATGCAAGCAGCGCATCCACATCCAGCACTGTTTCAAGCTCGGCGGCGATACTATCCAGCGCGGCGTCCACCCCGGCCTTGTAGTCGAATGTTTCAGCGGCAATGCCCATCGTGCCCAGAAGCGCGGCGCGAAACCGGTCCGCCCCGAAAAGCCCGTGCAGATAGGTGCCGAATACCTTGCCGTCCGCCGATATGGCACCGTCATTGACGCCGTTGATGCGCACCGCGGGGCGCGAACAGTCCGGGCCGGTCGTCCGGCCCAGATGAATCTCGTAGCCATCAAGCGGCAGATCGAACGGCAGCGATTGCGCCGCCACATTGCGCACGGTCTTTTCCGGCTCCATCACCGTATCGATATCGAGATGCCCGAGCCCTGCCGTCTCCGTCACGCTGCCCTCGATGCCGTCGGGATCGCGCACGGTCCGGCCGAGCATCTGGAAACCGCCGCATATGCCGATGATATGGCCGCCGCGCCGCCGGTGCAGGTCGAGATCCCTGTCCCAGCCGTTCTCGCGGAAGCGCAGGAGGTCGCCGATGGTGGATTTGGACCCGGGAATGATGACCAGTCCCGCATCGGCAGGCAGCCGCTCGCCGCTGCGCACCATCACCACATCCACCTGCGGTTCGGCCATCAGCGGGTCGAGATCGTCGAAATTGGCGATGCGGTCGAGCACCGGCACGGCGATCTTCAGCGCCCGGCCCTCGCCCTTCACCAGACGCTCCAGCACGACGGAATCCTCGGCCGGCAGCCGCGCCGCGTCCTTCAGCCATGGCACCACGCCGAAAGACGGCCAGCCGGTGAACTGCGTGATGGCTGTCAGGCCGTCATCGAACAGCGAGACGTCGCCGCGAAACTTGTTGATGATATAGCCGGCAATCATCTCCCGGTCTTCCCGCTGCAGGATCGCATGGGTGCCGACGAGCGAGGCGATCACCCCGCCGCGATCGATATCGCCGACCAGAACCACGGGAACATTGGCGCGGATGGCAAAGCCCATATTGGCGATATCGCCCGCCCGCAGGTTGATTTCGGCGGGAGACCCCGCCCCCTCGACGATGACCAGATCGGCGCCCTCACGGACAATGTCCCACGACGCCATGACCGCGTCGAGCAGCTGCGCCTTGAATGTCTGGTAATCGCGCCCCTTGGCCTGGCCCCAGACTTTGCCCTGCACGATGATCTGGCTGCCGGTCTCCGATTGCGGCTTCAGCAGCACCGGGTTCATGTGCACCGACGATGGCACGCCGCAGGCGACGGCCTGCAGCCACTGCGCCCGCCCGATCTCGCCGCCGTCGTCGCTGACCGCCGCATTGTTCGACATGTTCTGCGGTTTGAACGGCCGAACCTTCAATCCGCGGTTGCGCGCAAGCCGGCAAAGTCCGGCCACCAGGACGGATTTACCAACATCTGACCCTGTTCCCTGCAACATGATTGCGTGCGTCATGGGCTTTGAGTAGCGGATATGTCTTTCTCTTCCTAGCCCCCGGCAAAACCTATCTGAATCGTTGCGCGGCCCGGCGCTTGCGATAGAGTGGAAATCAAGAGGAATACAGGGAGGTTATCATGGATGCGGTCGTTGATACGGCGTCCGGCCAGTTCGAACTCAATGAGGATCAGCTGGCGATTCAGGACATGGCGCGCGCCTTCGCGGCGGACCGCGTGGCGCCGAACGCGCTGGCCTGGGACCGGGACAAGCATTTTCCCGCCGATGTGATTCGCGAGACCGGTCCGCTCGGCATGGGCGGCATCTACACCAAGGAAGAATTCGGCGGTTCGGGACTGAAACGCCTTGATGCGGTGCTGATCTTCGAAGCCCTGTCTGCCGCCTGCCCGGCCTTCTCCGCCTTCATCTCGATCCACAACATGGCGACATGGATGATCGATCTCTACGGCAATGACGAACAGCGCCAGCGCTTCGTGCCGCAGCTGACCTCGATGGAATGGCTGGCGAGCTATTGCCTGACCGAGCCCAATTCCGGCTCGGATGCCGCCGCCCTCAAGACCCGCGCAGTGCGCGACGGCGACCACTATGTCCTCAACGGCGCCAAGCAGTTCATATCAGGCGCCGGCGATACCGACCTTTACGTCACCATGGTGCGTACCGGCGAAGATGGCCCGAAGGGCATTTCGACCCTGATCATCCCGAAGGATGCGCCCGGCCTGTCCTTCGGTGCCAATGAACACAAGATGGGCTGGAATGCCCAGTCGACCCGGCAGGTGATTTTCGACAATTGCCGCGTTCCCGTGGAAAACCGCCTCGGGGCGGAAGGTGATGGCTTCAAGATCGCCATGGGCGGGCTCGATGGCGGACGCCTGAATATTGCCGCCTGCTCGCTCGGCGGTGCCCAGTCCGCCCTCGACAAGGCTGTGACCTATGCATCCGAGCGCAAGGCGTTCGGCAAGGCCATCAACCAGTTCCAGGCGCTGCAGTTCAAGCTGGCGGATATGGAAACGGAACTGTCCGCCGCCCGCGTCCTGCTGTACACCGCCGCGTCAAAACTCGACCGCAAGGCGCATGATGCATCGAAATGGTCGGCCATGGCCAAGCGCTTCGTCACCGATACCGGCTTCAACGTCGCCAATGATGCGTTGCAGATCCATGGCGGCTACGGCTACCTGCACGATTACGGCGTGGAGAAGCTGGTGCGCGACCTGCGCGTCCACCAGATTCTGGAAGGCACCAATGAAATCATGCGGGTGATCATTTCCCGCTCGATGATGGGCCGCTGAACCACACCGCATCCGACACACGGGAACACTATCAGGGAGAATGCTGCGATGACGACAGTCGCTTTTATCGGTCTTGGCCATATGGGCAACCCCATGGCCGCCAATCTGGTCAAGGCAGGCCATACGGTGCTGGGTTTTGACCTCCTGCCGGACAATCTCGCAACCGCCAAAGCCAACGGTGTGAGCATCGCGGCAAGCGCGCTTGCCGCCGTTGCGGATGCCGATGTCGTCATCACCATGCTGCCCGCAGGCAAGCACGTCCTGTCCGTCTATGCGGAGATCGCCGGAAAGGCCAAACCGGGTGCGCTGCTCATCGATTCCTCGACCATCGATGTGGATTCCGCCCGCAAGGCGCACGACATCGCCAAAACCCATGGCCTGCTCTCGGTCGACGCTCCGGTCTCCGGCGGCATCGGCGGCGCGGCGGCGGGAACCCTGACCTTCATGGTGGGCGGTGCGGCCGATGCATTCACTGTTGCCGAGCCAATCCTGAAACCCATGGCAGGCCGGATCGTCCATTGCGGCGAGCCCGGCGCCGGTCAGGCCGCCAAGATCTGCAACAACATGATCCTCGGCATTTCCATGATCGGTGTCAGCGAAGCCTTCACCCTGGCTGAAAAACTGGGGCTGTCGCATCAGGCACTGTTCGACGTCGCCTCGACCTCGTCAGGCCAGTGCTGGTCGCTGACCACCTATTGCCCGGTCCCCGGCCCCGTGCCGACATCCCCGGCCAACAACAGCTACAAGCCGGGCTTTGCCGCCGCCCTGATGCTGAAGGATCTGAAGCTGTCACAGGAAGCCGCCAAAAGTGTCGGTGCCGCGACACCGCTCGGCCAGCACGCCGAAGAAATCTATGCGGCCTTCGGCGCCGCCGGGAACGAAGGTTCTGACTTCTCCGGCATCATCAATTACCTGCGCGAGGCCACGCGTGAAGGCTGACCGCGTCGGGAAAAGCCGGGAAATTTTCAAAATTTAGATTTGTTTAAGGTCTCGCTAACCTCGCGGTAACGATGTCCGGTTAAAACTTTGCATGGAGCGGACAAGACCCTGCTCCATGCTCCGGATCAGGTACTGCGTACCGGGGCTGTAATTTCTGCCAGCGTATTGTACGGCAGAAAGCCATGCGTCACTTGGCAAAAAACCGCACTGTTCCTCACGGACAGGGCGGTTTTTGACTTGGGTCTTCATCAGACAACAGCACAAAGAAAAACCGCCGCCCTGACAGGACAGCGGTTTCCGGAATAGTCCGATGCGTGGACGATCAGCCGGCCGAACGGGTCCAGATGAAGGAAACCGCCGACGCGATGCCGCTCCTGGCATTGCCGGATGGCGCATTGCGCTTTTCCGTGGCATTCCAGGCAATGTGGACGCGATTGTTGCGATTGAAGATGTAAAGCATTTGGGCACCTGAGGGTAAAAACGTTTGTTGCCGCTCAAATGCGCTTTTTGCCTAAAGTTTGATCACGTTTTTTCGCCATGGCATGTCGCATTTACAGCAACGACCTGTGCAAATTTGCATGGCAGCCATGCTGAAACCGCATCCCTGTTGCCGCAATTGCTGGCGTTCTCACGGAAACACCAGCAAAATCAACGATGGCGCGGATAGAAAAGCCGAAAACCTGCCTTAATTCAGCCTGCGCCGCTCAAACGCTTGTAATTGGCCCGCAGCGTTTTCCGGCCGGGCCGGAGCGCCGCCTGTGTCGCTTTATCGACGGTGGCCTGGGCGATGGCGGCGGGTGACTTGCCGCTCCACACATCCAGCCAGAAGGTCGCTGCCGAATTGATCACCGACAGCTGCGCCGCGACGACACCGTCCGTCACCGCCGCCATTTTTTCAGACACGGCCCGGGTGGATTCCGGCTTGGAAGACGTCTCCGTCATCCCCTCCATCATCATCATGGGCAGACGCATGGCGATGACCATCGATGCCATTTGCAGCTCATGAACCGGTGCACGGCTTTTGGCAGGAGATTTCATTGTTGGGACCCTTTTGGTTTGAACGCGGCATCGACCGGTGGTTTTAGAGCATCGCACCATAAATTGTTGATCCAGTCCGTCCCGCGCGTGTGCATCATGTCGTCATAGACCGCCCGCACGGCAGCATCGGCCTGTTCATACTCGATCATCGGAACAATGGTTGGGTCGGTCATCGTGCTTTCCCGTGCGTTGGAGCCTGGCAAACAGCCATCCGGAAACGCCGGATGGCTGGCGGTTGAAACCCAGATTGCGGCGGAAGACCAGGGAAAGTCCATTGGAATTCCTTCACGGGAAAATCCGGCGCTTAGAGCCAGTAAAACCGGGAAAAACCGCACCGCAGTGAATGAATTAATGAAGAAAAATCGCCTAAAGCATTGATCTTTCATCATCCGGCTTGTTACACTACCCCCATGAACATTGTGACATTCGGCTTCACAATTGGTTTTCCCGCGTCGTTATATCGACAGGTGCTGTCGCGATATACCTCATTAATTCAATGAAACCATTGCATTCTGATGCGATAAGGATGCCAAATGGCACACAAGCGAACGACTGGGTAAGGCAGTACCAAGTTAAGATTCGTACCGGGTGAACTGTCAAAACGAGTGGGAGACAAAACTGATGAAGAAGCTGCTTGCTTCAACTTTACTGGCCGCAGGGTTTTTCGGCTTTGCCGGAGCTGCTTCGGCGGCGGGGTGCGGGTCCGTCACCATCGCCAACATGAACTGGCAGTCAGCGGAAGCGCTGGCTAATCTCGACAAGCTTATACTCAGTGTAGGCTATGGCTGCGATGCCGAACTGGTCGCAGGCGATACGGTTCCAACCTTCACGTCGATGATCGAAAAGGGACAGCCTGATATCGCGCCGGAAGGCTGGCTCAACGCCGTCAAGGAACCGCTGGACAAGGCGGTCAAGGAAGGCAAGCTGGTCTATGCCGCGCCTGCCATCACCGAAGGCGGTACGGAAAGCTGGTGGGTACCCAAGTACTTTGCCGATGCGCATCCGGATATCAAGACGATCGCCGATGCCATGAAGCACCCCGAACTCTTCCCTGCGCCGGAAGACCCCAAGAAGGGCGCCGTGTTCAACTGCCCGTCGGGCTGGGCGTGCCAGATCACCACCGGCAATTTCTTCAAGGCCTATGAAGCCGAGAAACACGGCTTTACCCTCGTCGATACGGGATCGGCCGCAGGTCTCGATGGCTCGATTGCCAAGGCCTATGAGCGCAAGGAAGCCTGGCTCGGTTATTACTGGGGTCCGACGGCCATTCTCGGCAAGTACCCCATGGTCAAGCTCGACAATGGCGTGCCGTGGGAAGAAAAGGAATGGAAGCGCTGCAACGTCGTTGCCGATTGCCCCGATCCGAAGCCGAACGGCTGGCCGAAGGCGGACATCTATACGATCGTCACCAAGAAATTTGCTGACGCTGCGGGTCCGGCCTTCGAGTACCTGAAGAAGCGCCAGATTTCCAACGAGGAAGCCAACAAGCTCCTCGCCTGGATGGTCGACAATCAGGCAACCGGCGAAGACGGTGCCAAGTATTACCTGAAGAACAACGAAGCCACGTGGTCGAAGTGGGTTTCTCCGGAAGCCGCTGAAAAGATCAAGGCCGCGGTCAAGTAACCGATGGATGCGGCGGAGATCTTCTTCGCCGCATCGCACCATCCCGAATGGGCCGAACGTTGCCGCGTCCGGTCGCGATGGTCATTTGATGACCCACAAAGAAGGGGACGCACCATATGGATTGGTTCTACTCATTCCCGAAAATGAATGACGAGACACTCCGCAATTTGAAAAAAACCATGGATGAGGGCTTCAAGGCCTTCACCCGCAGTTACGGCGATGTGATCGAGTCATTTTTCCAGCCGCTGCAATACTTCCTGATCCAGGCCGAAAAATTCATGACGACGACGCCCTGGCCGATCATGGTCCTGCTGATCGCCGGCATTGCGTGGCTCGCCAGCCGCAACTGGAAGATCGTGGCCGGAACGGTCATCACCCTGCTCCTGATCGGTTACTTCGACATGTGGAGCGATGCGATGAAGACCATCGCGATGATTTTCGTCGGCACCGTCGTTTCGGTCGTCGTCGGCATTCCCATCGGCATCATCATGGCCCGTTCCGACGGCTTCCAGCGCATCGTCAACCCCATCCTTGACGTCATGCAGACCATGCCGAGCTTCGTCTACCTCATTCCCGTGGTCATGCTGCTCGGCATCGGCAAGGTGCCCGGCCTCATCGCCGTGGTGATCTATGCCATTCCGCCGATGATCCGCCTGACCAATCTCGGCATCCGGCTCGTCGACAAGGATGTGCTCGAGGCGGCCGATGCCTTCGGCTCATCCAGCTGGCAACGCCTGAAGAACGTGCAGATCCCCCTCGCCCTGCCCACGATCATGGCCGGCATCAACCAGACGATCATGATGGCGCTCGCCATGGTGGTCATTGCCTCGATGATCGGCGTCCAGGGCCTCGGCCAGCCGGTTCTGCGTTCGGTCAATGGCCAGTTCTTCTCGCTCGGACTTTTCAACGGTCTTGCCATTGTCGGCATTGCCATCATTTTTGACCGCGTCAGCCAGGCCTATGGCATGCGCCTTCAAAAGCACCAGGAGGTGGTTCATGGCTGATCGTTCCGTTCAGGGCGCCGGTATCCAGATCAAGAATCTCTACAAGATTTTCGGCCAGAAACCGGGAGCTTACGTCGATGCCGTCAAGAAAGGCATGACCAAGACCGAGCTCAACGAAAAATACAACCACGTGCTCGGCCTGCGCGATATCAATATCGATATGCCCGCCGGCTGCATCCAGGTGGTCATGGGCCTCTCGGGTTCGGGCAAATCGACGCTGATCCGCCACATCAACCGGCTGATCGATCCGACGGTCGGCGAGGTCATCATCGGCAACGCCGATGTGTGCAAGATGAACCAGAACGACCTGCGCGAGTTTCGCCGCCACAAAACAGCGATGGTTTTCCAGAAGTTTGCGCTGCTTCCCCACCGCACGGTGCTCGACAACACGGTCTATGGCCTGGAAATCCAGGGCCTGAGCCGGGCAAAGCAGGAAGAACAGGCCCGCCGCTGGATCGAGCGCGTCGGCCTGAAAGGCTTTGAGGAGAATTATCCCAATCAGCTTTCGGGCGGCATGCAGCAGCGTGTGGGTCTTGCCCGTGCGCTGACCAATGACGCGCCGATCCTGCTCATGGACGAAGCCTTTTCCGCCCTGGATCCGCTGATCCGCATGGACATGCAGTCCGTGCTGCTCGACCTGCAGAAGGAAATCAAGAAGACTGTGGTGTTCATCACCCACGATCTCGACGAAGCGCTGCGGCTCGGCGACCGGATCGCCATCCTGCGCGACGGCGAGGTGGTGCAGCAGGGAACCGGACAGGATATCGTGCTGAAACCGGCGGACGAATATATCTCGAGCTTCGTCAAGGAAGTGAACCGCGGCCGGGTGATCATGGTCGACACCATCTCGACCAAGGGCGACGGTTCGGCCAATGCGGGCGGCGTGACGGTCAAGACCGGAACGATCCTCGAGGAAGCGGCCAAGACCATGACGGATGCCAACCAGCAGCACGCGACAGTGGTGGATGAGGCCGGCAAACCGCTCGGCGTCATCAGCATGAACAACCTGATCCAGGCGATGGTCACCCCCATCAGCCATCTGACCCATCAGGCGGCGGAGTAGGCGTTCCCACCCCCCTCTTGGGCTGCCGCCCATCTCCCCCACAGGGGGGAGATCGCATTGGCATTAGCGGCTCTGCTTATTCTGCAATGTTGGAAATTGGCTTGAACAATCATGACAGCTGATCTCCCCCCTTGTGGGGGAGATGTCCGGCAGGACAGAGGGGGGTGAAAAGTAATTGGGCTGAAACTTATCCACCACTTGCAAACCCACGTTATTCTCAATGTGTCCTTTCCGGCGGGAATGCTTCCGGAAACCTTCGCAAGTCGGGAAAGGATCGGCGCTTCGGCTTCACAGGGAGGAAAACCTGTGCGGCCGGGGAGGTTTGGCTCAATGGTTGCGCATTGGGTAAAACCCTCAAAAACGCCGGAGCGGGTGGTCCCCAGGATCGCAAGCATCGCATACCAGAATACCCCAAGACCCGCGTTCCAGGGACCGCCCGTCTTTCCCACCTTTCAACGGCCAGACGCGAAAGCGGGCGTGGCAACGGGAACAAACGGACTGCGCAGGCGCGTGCCCTTTTCTACCCATTTCACCCGTCCGCCACCCATGTCGCTTCCCTTGCGCTCGGCGTCGCTCAGGCCGCGCACGATTGCCCCGTCTCTGGCGATAGTGGCACCATCGCAAGTGAAGGGCATGAGCAATGAGTGAACCGGCAGCAGACATCGAAATCCCCGCAACGGCACGCGATCATGGCCGGCGTGGCGGACGCTCCCGCCCCCGCAGCGTTGAAAGCGGTGCCTTTGACCAGCCGCCGTTCCGGCAGCTGAAAATCCCGTTCACGCCGACCAAGATCATTTCCGACGACGAGCTGGAATCGATCCACAATGCCTCGCTGCGCGTGTTGCAGGAGATTGGCGTCGACGTGCTGCATGATGGCGCACGCGAGATCATGAAGGCGGCCGGCGCCGATGTGCGCCCCGGCTCGCAGCGCGTGCATTTCGACAAGGACATGATTCTTGAATATGTCGGCTATGCGCCGTCGGAATTCACCCTGCATGCCCGCAATCCCGCGCACAATGTGCGCTTCGGCGGCAACAACCTGATTTTCGCGCAGATGGGTTCGGCGCCCAATTGCTCCGATACGGACAATGGCCGTCGCTCCGGCAACCAGGCGGATTTCCGCAACTTCGTCAAACTGGCGCAGATGCACAACATCATCAACACCACGGGCGGTTATCCCGTCGAGCCGATCGACATCCATCCCTCGGTGCGCCACCTCGAATGCATCCGCGATCTCTCCACCCTGTCCGATAAGGCATTCCATATCTATTCGCTCGGCAAGGAGCGCAATCTGGATGGTATCGAGATCGCCCGTCTTGCCCGCGGCATCAGCCAGGAGCAGCTGCAGAACGAGGCCTCCTGCTACACCATCATCAACACCAATTCGCCGCTGAAGCTCGACGTGCCGATGATGGAAGGCATCATCCATATGTCGGGCAACGGCCAGATCGTCATCGTCACGCCGTTCACACTGGCGGGCGCCATGGCGCCGGTGACCATCGCCGGGGCGCTGGTGCAGCAGAATGCCGAAGCGCTCGCCGGCATCTCCTTCACCCAGATGGTCAGGAAGGGTGCGCCGGTCGGCTATGGCGGCTTCACCTCCAATGTTGACATGAAATCCGGAGCGCCCGCCTTCGGCACGCCGGAATACATGAAGGCGCAGATGGTCGGCGGCCAGCTTGCCCGCCGCTACAAGATCCCCTACCGCACCTCCAATGTCTGCGCCGCCAATACGGTCGATGCGCAGGCGGCCTATGAATCCGTCTTCTCGCTGTGGGGCGCGATCCAGGGCGGCGGCAATTTCATGCTGCATTCCGCCGGCTGGCTGGAGGGTGGCCTGTGCTGCTCCTACGAAAAGATGATCCTCGATTTCGACCTGCTGCAGATGGTGGCTGAGTTCCTGACCCCGCTCGACCTGTCTGACGATGCGCTCGGCATCGAAGCCATGCGCGATGTGGGACCGGGCGGCCATTTCTTCGGCACCGCCCACACCCAGTCGCGCTACAAGACGGCCTTCTACGCCCCGATCATTTCCGACTGGCGCAATTACGAGACGTGGCAGGAGGCGGGTTCGCCCACGGCCATCGAGCGCGCCAACCGGGTCTGGAAGGAGCGGCTGGCTACCTATGAGAAGCCCGCCATCGACCCGGCCATCGAAGAAGAGATCAATGCCTTCGTCGCCCGGCGCAAGGCCGAGGGCGGCGCGCCGACCGACTTCTGACCGCCGCACCGGAATCAAACTCTCAACACGTTGAATCACATTTCCATACAAGAGGCATAAGTGAATGAAATCGCACGTTAAAGCAGTAGTCATTGGCGGCGGCGTAGTCGGATGTTCGGTCCTTTACCATCTCGCCCGCGCCGGCTGGACCGATGTCCTGCTGATCGAACGCTCGGAGCTGACATCGGGATCGTCCTGGCACGCGGCAGGCGGTTTCCACACGCTGAACGGCGATCCGAATGTCGCCAAGCTGCAGGCCTATACGGTCAGCCTCTACAAGGAAATCGAGGAACTCTCCGGCCAGTCCTGCGGCCTGCATCTGACCGGCGGCGTAATGATGGCCGATAGTCCCGAGCGCATGGACTTCCTGCGCCTTGCCCATGCGCGGGGCCGCTATCTCGGCATGGATACCGAGCTGATCACCCCTTCCGAAGCCAAGGCCATGTTCCCGCTGATGGACGAAACCAATTTCGTCGGCGCCATGTGGGATCCGGTCGAAGGCCACCTCGATCCATCCGGCACCACCCACGCCTATGCCAAGGCCGCCCGCAAGCTGGGCGCTGAAATCTCCCTGCGCAACCGCGTCGTCGAACTGACGCAGGAAGTCGACGGCACCTGGAATGTGGTGACCGAACAGGGAACCGTGAAGGCCGAACATGTGGTCAATTGCGGCGGCCTGTGGGCGCGCGAAGTCGGGCGGATGGTCGGCCTCGAACTGCCGGTTCTGGCGATGGAGCACATGTATCTCCTGACCGAAGACGTTCCTGAGGTGATGGAGTTCAACCAGTCGACCGGACGCGAACTGATCGGCGTCATGGATTTCAAGGGCGAGATCTACACGCGGCAGGAACGCAACGGCATTCTGCTCGGCACCTATGAGAAGGCGGCAAAGCCGTGGTCGCCGGTCAACACCCCATGGGATTTTGGCCATGAACTGCTGGCCCCGGATATCGACCGTATCGCCCCCTCCCTCGAAGTCGGCTTCAAGCATTTCCCCGGCATCGAAAAGGCCGGCATCAAGCAGATCATCAATGGCCCCTTCACCTTCGCGCCGGATGGCAATCCGCTCGTCGGCCCCGTTCCAGGCCTGACCAATTACTGGACCGCCTGCGCCGTCATGGCCGGGTTCAGCCAGGGCGGCGGCGTTGGCCTCGCCCTTTCCAACTGGATGGTGCACGGCGAACCCGGCTTCGACGTCTGGGGCATGGATGTCGCCCGCTTCGGCGAATGGGCCACGCTGCGCTATACCAACGCCAAGGTGCGTGAAAACTATTCGCGCCGCTTCTCCATCCGCTTCCCCAACGAGGAACTGCCCGCCGCACGACCGCAGCAGACCACGCCGCTCTATGACACCATGCTGCGCCAAAACGCCGTCATGGGCGATTCCTGGGGTCTTGAGACGCCGCTCTGGTTCGCGCCGAAGGGAACCGAAGCCAAAGATATCGTTTCCTATCACCGCTCCAACGATTTCGAGCATATCGGCAATGAGGTCCGCGCCACGCGTGAACGGGTCGGCGTCACCGAAATCGCCAACTTCGCCAAATACGAAGTCACCGGCAGCGGCGCGGAAGCCTTCCTGTCGCGCCTGATGACCAACACGATGCCGAAAGCCGGGCGTCTGGTCCTCACCCCCATGCTGAACGAGAAGGGCAAGCTGATCGGCGATTTCACCATCGCCAAGGCAGCCGAAGACCGTTTTCTGATCTGGGGCTCGTCCGCCGCCCAGCGCTATCACATGCGCTGGTTCCAGCGGCACCAGCCGAAAGACGGGTCGGTGCATATCCACCGCTTCGACCAGACGCTGGTCGGCCTGTCCATCGCCGGACCGAAAGCGCGGGACCTCCTTGCCAAGCTTGTCGACGAGGACGTGTCGAACGCTGCCTTCCGGTTCATGGATTTCCGCGAAATGGCGGTCGGCGGTGCGCCCTGCAAGGTCAACCGCATTTCCTATACCGGCGATCTCGGCTACGAAATCTGGATGGAACCGGCCTATCAGCGGCTGGTCTACGCCGCCATCAAGGCTGCGGGCGAGGAATTCGGCATCGTCGATTTCGGCATGCGTGCGCTGCTCTCCATGCGGCTTGAGAAGAATTTCCCGACATGGTTCCGCGAACTGCGCCCGATCTACGGCGTTTATGAAGGCTCGATGGATCGTTTCATCAAGCTTGGCAAGAACGACTTCATCGGCCGCGAGGCCGCAGCGCAGGAAAAGGCCGAATTCGATGCCGGCACCAGCAGGAAGCTGCGGCGGGGCTCGCCGATCATCGCCGCGCCGCCTGGCGAATGCGGTGCCGGTGGCCTGGGCGATGGGCCGGTG
>NZ_CABSQF010000061.1:0-23082 GCF_902479695.1 uncultured Phyllobacterium sp.
CGGCGACATCGGCGGGCGGTGCCGCCCGGGTGCGGTGAACGGCGAGATCGGCAGCGGAGAAGCGCGGATCGAACCCTTCGGCCGCGATGTCGGCGATTTCGTGGGAATTACCGGAACCGCGCTGCGACAAACCCTCCGCGATCTGTGCGGCAATGCCGTGGGTGAGGGATGCGGGTTCGGGATGTGCGACAACGATGAGGGCGTGCATGACAAAACTCCTGTCAACGGATTGCAGATGGCGGGTTGATATTATATACTTTTGGTAAGTTATAATCTGTAAGTTACTTTTGGTACATAGTGATGTCAAGCACGCGAACGAAGGATGAAACGGCGGCTGTCCGTCCGCGCCGGCGGCTGACGCGGGAGGACCGCTTCCGCCAGCTCATGGATGTCGCCTGGCGGATTGTCCGGGAGGAGGGGACAGAAGCCTTGACGCTCGGCTGGCTTGCCGAAAAGGCTGAGGTGACGAAGCCGGTGGTCTATGATCATTTCGGCACGCGCGCCGGTTTGCTGGCAGCGCTTTACCGGGATTTCGATGCCCGCCAGACAATGCTGATGGATGCGGCGCTCGCCGCGAGCAAACCGGCGCTGGCGGACCGGGCTGCGGTCATCGCCTCGTCCTATGTGGACTGCGTGCTTGTGCAGGGGCGCGAAATCCCCGGTGTGATCGCAGCGCTTGCCGGATCGCCCGAACTGGAGAAGATCAAGCGCGAATATAACGGCGTCTTCATCGAGAAGTGCCGGGTGATGCTCGCGCCGTTTGCCGGAGCCGGGACCATTGCTTCGGCGGGCTTGTGGGCGATGCTCGGTGCCGCCGAAGCGCTGTCCTATGCCGCCGCAACGGGCGACATCACCGCTGCGCAGGCGGAGCACGAGCTGTTCGAAACCATCATTGCCATGGTTGCCAGGAACAGGTGACGAGACAGGCGTTCGCAAAAATACTTGCGGATTGTTCCCTTTTTGTTCTAATGTGCTCGATCGGAAATGCGGTTGCATTTCGGGAGGTCGGCCATGCAGGGCGAATTGAATCTGGGCGATAACTGGCAAAACCGGCCGAAACGGCCTGCTTTGCAGGATCGGCTTTTCTTCGGCATCATGCTCGATCCCGATATGCAGGAGATTGTCGATGCCTGCAGGACCGGCGTAATCAACGATCATGGTCTGACGCGAAAGAGCTTGATCGGGTCTTGCCGTTTTCATATTTCGCTGCACCACTTGGGGGATCACAAGCGCGTGCCAAGCCCTATCCTTTTCGCGGCCAAGCGGGCCGGGAGCGCCGTGTCCACGCCGCCGTTTGAGGTGGCACTACGCTCGCTTAAGAGTTTCGAGGGTGGCGGGCCGGGCCGGAAGCCGCTGGTGCTGATCGGCGAGGGCGAGGGGTTGACCCGGCTCCACACGATTCTCGGTGCTTGCCTGACGCGCAACGGGCTGCCGGGCAATCGCGGCGCATTCACCCCGCATTTGACGCTTCTCTACAATTCCCGAACGATCAGCGAACAGCCGATTGAGCCGATCCGGTTTGTCGTCAGGGATTTTGTCTTGATCCACAGCAAGCGGGGACTCTCCGAATACGAGATACTGCAGCGCTGGACGCTGCATTGAAGCGCTCCGTTGCGGTCCGCATTCCTATTTCCTGCTCAGATATTTCATGCCGGTGTCGCACATGACGGTGACGACGGTTGCACCAGGGGCAAGCGTATCGGCCAGTCGCAGCGCCGCAATCACATTGGCTCCGGTGGAGGTTCCGGCAAACAGTCCTTCTTCGCGGGCCAGCCGCTTTGCCATGGCGCTGGCTTCCCCCGTCGACACCTGTTCGATCCCGTCGGCGATGTCATCCTGCCAGAGCGGCACGACATAGCCCGCGCCAATCCCGTCAATTTTATGCGCGCCGGTCTGGCCGCCGGACAGGACGGGCGATTCCGCCGGCTCCACCGCGATGATGCGAATCTGGCTGTTGTGCCGGCGCAAGGCCTCGCCGGTTCCCCGGAGGGAAGCCGCCGTGCCGACACTCTGAACAAAGCCGTCGATGCGTCCGTTTGTCTGGTCCCAGATTTCGGCGGCCATGGCATGATAGGCCGCCAGCTGGTCCCTGTTGTTCATCTGGTCGGTCCAGAAACTGCCGGGGGTTTGCTGCGCGATGATACGCGCCGCTTCGATCATGTCGCGCGTCAGTTTCTCGGTCATGCGTCCGCTGTCGCTTGACACGATGTGCAGTGTGGCGCCGAGAATTGCCATGCGGTCGAGTTTTTCCCGGGCAAAGGCGTCCGAGGTGACGATGTGCAGGGGATAGCCTTTGACCGCGCAGACGAGCGACAGGGAAACGCCGGTGCTGCCGCCGGTATATTCCACCACGGACCCGTTGGCAGCTAGCCGCCCATCCGCCTCCGCTGCCTCGATCATGGCAAGCGCCATGCGGTCCTTCATGCTGCCGGTGGGGTTTTCGCTTTCAAGCTTCACGAGGATGCGGGCGCCGTTGGCGGGACGGATGGTCCTCAGGGCCAGCAGCGATGTGTTGCCGATGGTGTCAAGGATCGTTCGTTGCGAGGCGTGCATGGTCTCGATACTCCGCGTCAAACTGCACTATCCGGTTCGGGGGGCCGGGTACGCAAAAACCGATTTCCATGTAGATACATATTATGTATATGCATATATCCATGACCTTGGCAAAACAATCGAAAAAAACCTTGCGGACCGACGCCCGCGCACTGGTTGAGAATTGCGCGGGCTGGAACAGCCGTCTGGCGGCGCGCCGCATCACGGCTTTTCTGGATCGCGAATTGGCGGATCTTGGCCTTAGCGCGGCGCAGCTTGGCCTGATGGCGCAGATTGCTGCCCTGACCGATGATACGCTGGGCGCGCTCGCCCAGCGCAGCGGCCTGGAGCAATCCACCCTGTCGCGCAACTTGCGCACGCTTGAGCGCGAACAACTGATCGAAATCACCCTGGTGGAAACCGACCTGCGTCGCCGCGCGGTGTGGCTGACGGAAACCGGCGCGCGCCGTCTCGAAGCGGCAATACCCGTGTGGCGGGAAGCGCAGGCCAGGCTCGCGCAAGTCGTGCCGACAGATAGTGTTCGCCAGCTGGCGGATCAAAGCGAGGCGCTCTGAGGCGGGAAAAGCCTGCCCGACGCGCAGTTGCCCTGATGTTGCAGGGCGCAACCTTGGTGCAATGTGAGTGGCCTAATTGTGTTGCGGCGAATGAAGAGTGCGGGCAGGGCACAGCGATTGCGGCGTATGAAATGGGAACGGGCCTCGCCATGGCGGCCCGAACGGTACTATTTTGCCAAAGCAACGGCCGGTGTCCAAATTCCTTGTGTCGCCATGTTTTAACCCCGTACATGACTGGTCTTGAATAGTGCGTATTTTGCTGGTGGAAGACGAGCCTGAAATGGCCGCTGCCCTTGGGGAGGCTCTCAAGAATTACGACATGATCGTTGATCACGTGGGCTCGCTCGCCCACGCCGAGGAGGCCGTGTCGCTCAACGCCTATGCCGCCATTCTGCTGGACCGGCAGTTGCCCGACGGCGACGGCCTGACCATCGTGCCGCGTCTGCGGGCAAAAGGTGCGGGCGTGCCGGTCATCGTGCTGACGGCGCGCGGTGAATTGGCGGACCGTGTCACCGGTCTCGACAAGGGGGCGGACGATTATCTTGCCAAGCCCTTTGCCGTGGAAGAACTGCTGGCGCGGCTGCGCGCAGTGCTGCGCAGGCCCCTCAACATGCCCTCGGAACCCCTGAATGTCGGCAACCTGTCCTTTGACCTGATCAACCGCGAAGCCAGCATCGGCGCCAACCGGTTCGACCTGCCGCGCCGCGAACTTCTGGTGTTGGAAACGCTGTTGCGGCGCATGGGGCGCACGGTGCTGCGTTCTTCGCTGGAAGAGGCAGTCTACGGCATTGACGATGAAATCCAGTCGAACGCCCTCGACACCCATGTTTCACGGCTGCGCCGCAAGCTGACGGAATCCGGCGCCGGCGTTGAAATTCACGCCATTCGCGGCGTCGGCTACCTGTTGAAGCGCCTCTCCTGATGGCGCAGGCAAGGCCGCATTCATTGAAATGGCGGCTCGTCAGCCGTCTTGTCCTTCTGCAGGCGGTCATGCTGACGCTGTTCGTGGTGCTGGTGCTCTGTGCGCTCTGGTACACCGGATTTCTCGGGTCGGTCGATCCTGAAGATACGACGATCAACGCCGTGCGCGATTCCATCGGGCGCAGTGCCAATGGCGCTCTCGTTCTGCGCGAAACACCCGCACTGGCGCGCGAGCGGGTGACTAGCCCGAGTTTTTGGTTTGTGGCGCGCGACATGCAGGGACAGACCTTGTCGGAGGGCGAGGTCCCGCCGGAATATGCGCGCATCGGCGATGCCTTGAGCGCCGTGGGACAGGCGCGATTTGGCTGGAATCTCGGTGATCCGCCCCGTTCCAACGCCCGGTTCAAACGCGTGACAACCACCGCCGGCGTGGTCCAGATCCTTGCCGGACCCGGAAGTACAGTCCCCTTCGGCTTTTATCTCTCGGCGCTTGGTACGGTTCTTGCAACCATCATTGTCCCGCTCATCCTTGTGATGGCGCTGGCGACGCTCCTGGTAACGCCATTTGTCGTGCGCAGGGCCCACAGGGGCCTGGGGCATGTGGCGAACCAGGCTGAAAAGATCAATATTGACGAGCGTGGAACGCGCTTGCCGCTGGATGATGTGCCGCAGGAGGTCACGCCGCTGGTGACGGCCGTCAACAGCGCGCTCGGACGGCTCGACGACGGCTATGAACGGCACAAACGGTTTCTCCTGGATGCAGCCCATGAATTGCGCACACCGATCGCCATCCTGCAGACCCGCCTGGAATCGCTCCCGGCCAGCCCGACCAACGGGCGTCTGCTGGAGGATGTCGCCCGTCTTGGCATTCTCGCTGAACAATTGCTGGATCTGCAGCGCCTGAGCCAGAACGGAATGCAATTTGCCGCCGTTGATCTTGTCGCCGTCGGACGGCGGGTGGCGGCCGATCTCGCGCCGCTTGCCATCGCGGCGGGTTATGCCATGTCGTTTGAACCCGAAATCGCGCGTGTTGCCGTGCGGGGCGATCAGGCGGCGCTGGAACGGGCCATGATCAACCTTGTGCAAAATGCCATCCAGCACGGCGGACGCAAGGGCACCATCACCATCCGGGTGAAGCCGGATGCGGCCGTCGTGGTGGAAGACGAGGGGTCTGGCGTGCCGCCCGATCAGCGCAGTGCCATCTTCGAGCCTTTCCGGCGCCTGCACGCCCGGGATCGCGGCGTCGGTCTGGGCCTCAACCTCGTCCAGGAAATCGTGCAATTGCATCGGGGGCAGGTTGTGGTAACAGAGGCATCTGGCGGCGGCGCCTGCTTCACCATGAAGTTTGCTGCCGCATCTATAATATCGTAACGTTCAGTCAATAATTCAGTCCTGTTTAAGCCATTTTGCTGTGGGTATCGTTGCCGCAGAAGGTGCACGCAATCTTCCCTCAATATTGGCGCGCCATACAGATGCAGCCTTAAGAACGTTGGAGCTTGATTTTTATGACGACGGGAAGTGTTTGGACTTTCGTGCGGGCACTGCTGACCGATCCGTTTCGCGTCAGTGCGATTGCCCCTTCGGGAGCGGCCCTTGCAAGATTGATCACCAGCGAAATCACCCCGGCCTCGGGTCCCGTGCTTGAATTGGGACCGGGCACCGGCGTGTTCACCGATGCGCTGCTTGCCCGCGGTGTTCGCCCCAAGGACCTCACCCTGATTGAATACGGTGCCGAATTTGCGCGGCTTTTGCAGGCGCGCTTTCCCGGCATGCGCATCCTGCAGATGGACGCGGCCCAGCTCGACCTGCACGAGTTCTTCGACATTCAGCCTGCCGGTGCCGTTGTCAGCGGCTTGCCGCTTCTCAGCATGACGCAGGAAAAGGTGGCGGCAATTCTCGGCGGCGCATTCAGCAATCTGCGGCCGGAAGGCGCCTATTACCAGTTCACCTACGGCTTCCGCTGCCCGGTGCCAAAACCGGTGCTGGATCAATTGCAGCTGGAGGCCGTCTGCATTGGCCGGGCATTCCGCAACCTGCCGCCTGCGGCGGTCTACAGGATCACCCGCAAGGGCGTCACCACACTTGTCGCCATCTGATCCCCGTCCGGCGGACAGATGGTGGGTGAGCCGAACGATCACCGATCGTCATCGGTCGATCAATTTTATTGTCTTGTCATGCTGCATCGCAGCGATAATGTCCGCGGCATGACCCCACCAGCCTCTTCTCCCGTTCGTTACGCCCTTGGCGGATTTGTCACGATGGCAGTCGCAATGGGGATCGGCCGTTTCATTTTCACGCCGATCCTGCCGGCCATGATGACCGATCTCGGCCTGTCGCCGGGTGATGCCGGAATCATCGCTTCGGCCAATTATGTCGGCTATCTCCTCGGTGCGATCATTGCGGGTTACGGCTGGGCGTCAGGCATGGAGCGCGCCGTGGTTCTGGCCTCCCTTGCCGCCAGTGCGGCACTGTGTCTCGCCATGAGCCTCAGCGACGGCATCATCGTCTTCTCGATCCTGCGGTTCTTGGCCGGCATGGCCAGCGCGTTCATGCTGGTGCTTGCTGCAACCATCGTCTTCAGTCACCTCGCTGCGGCCAACCGGCCGGGTTTGCAGGCACTGCATTTCGGCGGCGTCGGTGCCGGCATTGCGCTCTCCTCCGTGCTGGTGGCGGCAAGCGCCGCAAGCGGCTATGGCTGGCGTCAGGATTGGGTCGGTGCGGCTATCCTCTCCATCCTCGGGCTGTTTGCCGTGCTGTGGCTGCTGCGTGAAGGGCCGGTTCGTGCGGGAACCCAAATCAAGGAACCGCCGGTGCGCTGGACGCCCGCCTTCCTCAAGATCAACATTGCCTATGGCATTTTCGGCTTCGGCTACATCATCACCGCCACATTCATCATTGCCATCGTGCGCACCAGCCATGGCGGCGCGTCCATGGAAGCGCTGGTCTGGTTCGTGACCGGTGTGAGCGCCGCCCTGTCCGTCTGGTTGTGGGGGCCGCTGCTGCGCCAGGTCGGCCCGTTTGCCGTCGTGGCGCTCGGCATGCTGGTGCAGGCCGTGGGCGTGGCCGCCAGTGTGATCCTGCCGCCTCCCGTGGGGCCGCTTCTCGGAGGCGTGCTCCTGGGGTTGACCTTCATCGTGATCACCGCCGCCGGTTTTCAGGCGGGGCGGGCCATTCTGCCGCAGTCGCCGCGCCGGGTCATGGCCGTCATGACGGCGGCCTTCGGCATCGGCCAGATCATCGGGCCGCTCGTCGGCGGCTATCTCGCCAATATCACCGGCAATTTTACCATCGCGACCCTTGCCGCCGCCGCCAGCCTCGTCGTCGGGGCGGCCTTTGCGTTTCTTTCCAGAGCGTGAACATTACAGCAATTTAATTGCTGGCGTTCATTCTTTGCCCTATTCGTGGTGGTAGGCTCACATCAAATCAACCCTGATTTGTGTGTTTATGCGAGGGTCCATCTGCCGTGTTTGTCTCATTTTTTCCCAAGCCGAAGTTGTTTTTCATCTCGGCGCTTCTGTGGGCGTTGGCCGCAGTTCTGCTCTGGTATGCCGGAGGTCAACAATTTGGTTCCTACGTGGGACTGGCTCCCGCTGACCCGGCGGTACCTCCCATCGTTGGTATCACGGTCTTTTTCACAAAGCCCTATCTTTGGGTCTATGTCTATTTTGCTGTATTCATTGGTATTTTTTATGCGTTCTGGGCGTGGTATTCGCCTCACCCATGGCAGAATTGGTCAATTCTGGGCTCCGCTCTTATCCTGTTTTCGTCGTATTTTTCCGTCCAGGTCGATGTTGTTTTGAACAACTGGCGCGGCTCGTTCTTCGACATGGTTCAAAAGGCAATGGGCGGTAAAAATGTTGTTGCTGCCACCGATCTTTATGCCGGCGTTATCACATTCGCAGTGATCGCCTGCGTGGCAATTGCGGTAGCGGTCGCAACGCTTTTCTTTACCAGCCACTACGTCTTCAGATGGCGAACGGCCATGAACAGCTACTATATGGAACATTGGGAAAGGCTCCGGCATATTGAGGGTGCCGCACAGCGCGTTCAGGAAGACACGATGCGTTTTGCATCGATTGTTGAAGGTCTGGGTATCACCTTCATACAGTCGGCCATGACACTGATAGCGTTCCTGCCCTTGCTCGCACAGCTCTCCAGCCACATCGTCGCCTTGCCTGTTTTCGGTGTCATACCACATCCGCTGGTTTTCGCGGCCATTGCTTGGGCAATCTTCGGAACCGGCTTGCTGGCAATGGTCGGGGTAAAGCTTCCGGGTTTGCAGTTTCGCAATCAGAGAGTTGAAGCGGCCTACCGAAAGGAACTTGTTTATGGTGAAGATCATGGCGATCGTGCCCAGCCGCTTGCCGTAAAGGAGCTCTTTGCAAACGTCAGGAAGAATTACTTCCGTTTGTATTTCCACTACGTCTACTTCAACGTCTTCCGCTACGTCTATCTGCAGGCCGACAATGTCTTTGGCCTTTTCCTGCTTGTTCCGACATTGGCAGCCGGCACGATCACCCTGGGTATCTTCCAGCAGATTTTGTCAGCGTTCTCGAATGTGACGAACTCTTTCCAATTTCTGGTCAATTCGTGGACGACAGTCATCGAACTGCTTTCGATCCAGAAGCGCTTGAAAGCCTTCGAGGCTACATTGGAGGGCGAGCCTCTGCCATCCATCGATCAGCTTTATCTGGAAACAGGGACTGAACGCTAAGAATGCAGTGACGGGCGGCGGTCAGATGCCGCTGTCCGTTACCTTCCTCCGGTTGATCGCCGGAGCGACGACGGCGGCCGCTTCGGCGCCGGTCTGTTTGAGATAATCGCTATAGGTCGTGCAACGCACGTCAGGCTGCGTGCAGACGTCGGATGTGAAGCGTTCCAGTGCCCGCCAATAGGCGTCGCCGTTCATCAGCGTAAAATGGATGCCGATCTGGAAGGGAATGCGCTCGCCCTTATACTGGCGGTCAAAGGCACCCTTGAACGCGTCATAGGCGCGGTTTTCAAATTCGTTGAGGTGATCCGCCCGCTCGAAGCCGCCAGAGTGGCGCACGAACATGTTGTAGTCCATCGCCACCACCGGGCGATGTTCCGGGCCTTCACTGATGGTGGGCAGCGCAAACTGATATAGCCCGCCCGCATGGATCGGCAGGGCCGGACCCTTGGAAACGCTGCTGGCGTCAAAGGCATAACCCATGTCTTTCAATGCCGACAGCAGGGCAGGGCTGGCGGAGAGATATGGAGCCCGGAAGCCACGCACTTCCGTATCGACAAAGGCTTTCCAACCCTCCGGCTCGGGATCGCTGCCATATTTTGCCCAGGCCGTGCGCAGCACCTGCTTGTAGGTGGTGAATTCCCTGATCCAGTCCGCCTTCGACCAGGTGCGTCCATCAAAGTGGCCGCAGGCGTGGCTGGCAATCTCATTGCCCTCATTGCGCGCCCGCCAGATATTGTCGAGCCGTTTGGCAATGTCGTCCTTCGATGCGGCATAGCCGATATTGGAGCGGCCATTGGATTCGCCGGGGGCCTGATAGGATTTGCGGTCAGCGCGGTCGATCAGAAAGACACAGGAGAGAAAGTAGGTGAATTTGGCATTGGAGCGCTCGGCGAGCGCCCGGCTGCGTTCCCACAGGGCATTGCTGCCGGAATTGTCGAAGGAGATCAGCACATATTGCGGCTTGCTGCCAAGGGAACCGCGCAGTTCCGTGCCTTCGCTGGCAAAAGCGGGCATATATGCCGTGAGGGCAAGGGACGCGGCAAGGGCACAAGAAATCAAACGCATAATGCTGTTACGACGCTATCAATGGGAGGAATGATTCTCGCTACAGGGGAATTGTGGCGATGATCGGACGCGTCGATCCACCGCAAGCACCTGTCTTGGAACTGTTCTGAAGCCGCTGTACTCTCCCGGCAAACGGGGGAACCGGTCATGCTGGTGCTGATTCTGGGTATTGTTGTCTTTTTGGGAATTCACTCGGTCCGCATCGTTGCGCCGCAATGGCGTCTCGACAAGATCGCCACATGGGGCGAGAACAAGTGGAAGGGGTTTTACTCCGTCATTTCCTTCCTTGGTTTGATACTTATCATCTGGGGGTATGTGCTGGCGCGGCCTTATTCGCTGTTCATTTATGAGCCGCCGATCTGGCTGAAGCACATCACCCTGCTTCTGATGCTGTTTTCGTTCATCTCGCTGATGATTTCGAATTTCAAGCCGGGAAAGCTGAAGCCCATTCTCAAGCACCCCATGCTGATTGCCGTTAAAATCTGGGCGCTGGCGCATCTCATGGCCAATGGCGATCTGGCGTCGCTCGTCCTGTTTCTGTCATTTCTGGCCTGGGCCGTGGTCGATCGCATTTCCATCAAGCGGCAGGAGCGGGCGGGCTTGATGCGCACGGTGATTGTGCCCGGACCGGTTTCCAACGATATCATGGCCATTGTCGCCGGTGTGGTGCTCTACGCCCTGTTTGTCTGGAAACTGCATGCCTGGCTGATCGGGGTATCACCAGTTTAAACCGCCGGCTGAGGGCTATTTTTCACTTGGCCCTTACATCCCGAGGATTTTCCGACTAAAAGCGCTCTAACTGTGTGCGCGGAGTGGCGAGGGCTGCTTCGCGCATCTGCAATTCATTTCATCGCAGGCCCCAAGGGCACCAATGAGGCACTATGACTGACGACGGCTTTTTCCGTGAGGTAAATGAGGAACTCCGCTCCGACAAGATGCGGGCGTTTTGGAAGCGCTTTGGCGGCTTGCTGATCGGCGCTGCCGTGGCCCTTGTCGTCGGCACGGGTGTTTTCGCCTTCTATGAATACTGGACCGAAAAGCAGGCGTCGAAATCCGGCGACCAGTTTCTGGCTGCGCTCAATCTTGTCCGGGACGGCAAGAATGATGAAGCGTTGAAGACGCTGGGTGAACTGGAAAAGACCGGTTACGGCGCTTATCCCGTGCTGGCACGCATGCGCGCTGCCGGCGTGCAGGCGCAAAAGGGTGACCCGGCAGCCGCAGTGGCTGCGTTTGACGAAGTTGCGGCAGATGCCTCTGTTCCCCAATCCCTCCGGGATCTGGCAAAACTGCGCGCTGCCCTGCTGCTTCTCGACACGGGCTCCTACGACGATGTTGCCAAACGCGTCGAATCTCTTTCGTCCGACGGCAATCCGATGCGCCATTCCGCGCGTGAGGCCCTTGGCCTTGCCGCATGGAAAGCTGGTCGCGGCGGTGATGCGGAAAAGCTGTTCAAGCAGATTTCCGATGATCAGGCCGCTCCCGCCAATATCCGCCAGTTTGCCGACACGATGCTCGACATGCTTCGCAGCACTGGCGCAGCACCCGCTGCTGCTGCCGGTTAACACAGGAATTTGAGTCTTTGAGTTTCACCCTCGCCATTATCGGCCGTCCGAATGTCGGTAAGTCCACCCTCTTCAACCGGCTTGTCGGCCGCAAGATCGCTTTGGTGGATGATCTGCCGGGCGTTACGCGCGACCGCCGTGTCCATGCCGCCAAACTCTACGATCTGAAGTTCGATGTCATCGATACCGCAGGTCTCGAGGAGGTCCCCAGCGATTCGCTGGAAGGCCGCATGCGTGCCCAGACGGAACTGGCCATCGGGGAGGCTGATCTCATCCTGTTCCTTGTCGATGCCAAGGCCGGTATCACCCCCACCGACGTAACCTTCGCCGACCTCGTCCGCCGTTCCGGCAAGCCGGTTATTCTGGTTGCCAACAAGGCCGAGGCGCGCGGTGCCGAATCCGGCATGTACGATTCCTATCAGCTGGGACTGGGCGAACCCTGCCCGATTTCGGCCGAGCACGGGCAGGGCTTCCCTGATCTGCGCGATGCGATCGTCGAAATACTGGGAGAAGAGCGCGTTTTCCCGGATGAGTACGAGACGAAAGATCCCGAGAGCGACGCGGTCGCCGTCACCATTCCCGCCGTTGCGGGGCCGAAGGACGATCTGATCGGCGACGATATCGACGATCCGGATGCCGAAGACATCCCGGCCTATGATTCCAGCAAGCCGCTCCGCATCGCCATCGTCGGGCGCCCGAATGCCGGTAAATCGACACTGGTCAACACGATGCTCGGTGAGGATCGGCTGCTGACCGGACCGGAAGCGGGGATCACGCGCGATTCCATTTCCGTCGACTGGGAGTGGAACGGCCGCAAGATCAAGCTGTTCGACACCGCTGGGCTGCGCCGCAAATCCCGTGTTCAGGGTAAGCTCGAAAAATTGTCCGTGGGCGATGCGCTGCGAGCCATTCGGTTTGCCGAGGTCGTCATTATCGTGCTTGATGCGACGATCCCCTTCGAAAAGCAGGATTTGCAGATCGCCGATCTGATCATCCGTGAGGGCCGCGCACCGATCATCGCTTTCAACAAATGGGATCTGGTCGAAAACCGCCAGATGGTGCTGGCCGATCTGCGCGAAAAGACCGAACGGTTGCTGCCGCAGATTCGCGGTATCCGTGCCGTCCCGATCTCGGGTGAACGCAACCAGGGCATCGACAAGCTGATGGCCGCCGTTGCCTCGACGGACGAGGTATGGAACCGCCGTATTTCCACCGGTCGCCTGAATCGCTGGATGGAAGGTGTGACGACGCATCACCCGCCGCCCGCCGTCGCCGGCCGCCGTCTCAAAATCAAATACATCACGCAGGTCAAAACCCGCCCGCCGGGCTTTGTCATCTCCTGCTCGCGGCCGGAAGCGTTCCCGACCTCCTATGTGCGCTATCTGACAAACGGACTGCGCGAGACGTTCGATATGCCGGGTGTTCCGCTGCGGCTGGTCCTGCGCACCTCGGATAATCCGTTTGCTGGACGGGCAAAAAAGAAACGCTAAGACATCTCTCTACTACAAATCCTGCCGCCCCCGTGTTTTTGCACGGGGGCGGTTTGCGTTTGCACGGGTCCGCCAAACCAACCGGCTACGCTCTTTCGCGAGGGCTGTTAACTCTCCATCAAGGTTAATGCTTCATTTTTGCAACCAGTATTGTTCGGTTGTGAGTGGGGTATCGGCGTGCGTTTCTCTGAGTTTTCTAGGGCATTGAAGCCCCTGCAAAAGAATCGGACAAACAGGAATTTTATCGGTCCGGTGATTATCGGCACGGCCATCTATCTGTTCTCGCCCACGATCGTCGCCTATCAGGATATGGCCAGCATGCTGTCGGGTGCCGAATCCGGCAAGGGCCGCTGGACGGCGTATCTGGAAAAGTCACCCGCCGGCTCCATTCAGAAAGCCAATATGTCCCTTGTCGACGACAAGGCCATCACCTCGAGTGTTCCCGCCAGTGGTATCGACGTACCGGGCATCGGTCCGATCGTTGTCAACGGCACCGGGAAATCACCCGGCGCGACACCCGATGAAGATCGCATCAACCGGGCCGAAAAGCAGGGGCGCATCGTCACCATCAGCAAGAAGGCTCCGCCCAAGGCGTTCAGTGCGGGGTCCATCCTCCAGCGATCGAGCATGCTGATCCGCCCGACCCATGGCGTCGAAGTCGAAATGGCTTTTGCCAAGCCGAAGATCGCCGGCAAGGAAATCCAGATCGCTCTGGCATTTCATAATCGCGCACCGGCCAAGGCCGATCCGCAGGTCTCGCCCATGCTGGCCAGCCTGATCACCAACAACACGCCGGATGTCCTGGCATTGGGTTACGCGCCGGCTGAACCTGATTACGCGAAAACCTCGCCTTTCGACAACATTCTCAATGAGCCAAAGCAGCCCGGGCGATTTGTCCCGCAACTGGGGGCTGGCGATCATGCCTGGCTGGCATCGCCGCTGCCGCCGGTCGTTTTCACCAAGGAAGAACAGAAATGCCTGGCGACGGGCATTTACTTTGAGGCGAGAAGCGAAAGCCTGAAGGGGCAGGCCGCCGTTGCGCAGGTCATTCTCAACCGCGTCCGCAACCCTGCTTACCCAAAGACCATTTGCGGTGTCGTCTACCAGAACGACGACTGGATCAACCGTTGTCAGTTCTCGTTCGCCTGTGAAGGACGCAAGCTGGTCGTGACGGAGCCGAAATACTGGAAAATGGCGCAGGAAATAGCGATGGCTGTTACGTCAGGGCGCATCTTCCTGCCGGAGGTCGGCTCGGCCACACATTATCACGCTGTCTATGTCCGGCCAAATTGGGCGCACACGATGAAACGCGTCGACAAGATCGGCCAGCACGTCTTCTACCGCACCTATGGCGGTGGTTGGATTTGATTCCACTTGGAAGCTGAGCGAAAACTGCTATATTGTCCTCGGAGTGAGAGACAGGCTTTCGCCCGCCCCTCCTTCCTGATTATTTGAATTGAACCCGGATTGACAGCGACCAACTGGTCCGGGTTCTTTTCAATATCAGGGTGATGCTAAGTGGCAGTTTCCACACAGATCACCTCCAAGTTTGAGAGCAAGGCCATTGCTGTGGTCGGGAGGCCCATCGTCCCGATACACCGGTTGGCTCGGTGCTTTCTGCTTCACTCTCAAAACGTCACGAGCGTTATTTATTGTTTGGTTCGCTTTCTGCCGCAAGAAACGCTGGGTTGCGCCGGGGGCGGAATCGGCGATTGAAAAGTTGCATTGCCCCAGCCCTCAAGCGCCCTCGAATGGGGGTGTCGTCCACAGGATTCGCGCGCGATTTTTGCCCTCAGAGGTGAGACATAAAGTCATATTTACCTAAGGTATTGAAATTTCCCGCGAAAATTACCCTTGAGACTCCTGCTTCTGCGCCTTGACTAGCGCGGATCGTAACAATATGTTGCGCGCGACTTCGAAGCGGGGGTGAAGCCTCGCATTCAGCGTGTAAAGGACATGCCATTGGCCACGGGAAACAAGCCCGATCAGTCAGGTTCTGTCGGTAATACGCCGGATGCCGGAAAGCCGCTGACTTCGGATGAACTGGAAAGTCGCCGCCGTGATCTGGAAGCAAAACTGGCTTCAAAGGGCGTAGGCGGGAAGACCGGTTCGAAAGACGAGGGGACGGGGACCGCCTCCGGTGTCGCGCAGGCCATGAAACTGTCGAGCGAATTTATCGCCGGCGTTCTGGTTGGTGCGGGGTTGGGCTGGTTAGCTGACCGATTTTTGGGCACTTCACCCTGGGGGCTGATCATTCTGCTCCTTCTGGGTTTTTGTGCCGGAACGCTGAACATCCTGCGCTCCGCAGGACGTGTGGCGGAGAACCGCGGATTTGAGCTCGACAAGAGCGATGACCGTGAGAAACCGGAATAAGCCTGCGGGCATGGAACGATATAGACGAGGTTAGCGTGGCCAACGATCCGATCCATCAATTCCAGATTGCACGATGGATTCCCATTGATGTCGGTGGAATTGACCTGTCCTTCACCAATTCGTCCGCCTTCATGGTGGCGACGGTTGCGGTTGCTTCGGCGTTTCTCTACCTGACTTCTTC
Source organism: uncultured Phyllobacterium sp. (assembly GCF_902479695.1). NCBI lineage: Bacteria > Pseudomonadati > Pseudomonadota > Alphaproteobacteria > Hyphomicrobiales > Phyllobacteriaceae > Phyllobacterium > uncultured Phyllobacterium sp. The sequence goes on from NZ_CABSQF010000061.1 coordinate 15,414, forward strand.
CAATCGCGGCCTGATCCCGACCCGTTTGCAGTCGGTTTCCGAGATGGCCTATGAATTCGTGGCTTCCACGCTGCGTGATTCGGCCGGAACCTCGGGAATGAAATTCTTCCCGTTTGTGTTCTCGCTCTTCATGTTCGTGCTTGTGGCCAATATGCTCGGCATGTTCCCGTATTTCTACACGATTACCAGCCAGATCATCGTGACATTCGCGCTTGCGATCCTCGTGATCGGTACGGTTCTCGTTTATGGTTTCGCCAAACACGGCTTCAAATTCCTTGGTGTTTTTGTGCCGTCCGGTGTTCCGGCGCCGCTGCTGCTTCTCGTGGTGCCGATTGAAATCATTTCTTTCCTTTCCCGCCCGATCAGCCTTTCAGTTCGTCTTTTCGCCAACATGCTTGCTGGCCACATCACGCTGAAAGTGTTTGCTGGTTTCGTGGTGTCGCTGAGTGCGCTCGGAGCTGCCGGTATCGGCGGCGCGATTCTGCCGCTCGCCATGACGGTCGCTTTGACCGGTCTCGAATTCCTGGTGGCTTTCCTGCAGGCCTACGTCTTCACCGTGCTGACATGCATGTACCTGAACGACGCAGTGCATCCTGGCGGTCACTGAGAACGAACTTCGCCGGCGGGGCTCCGCCAAACGCAATCGATCAATAACTATTCTATCCAAAGGAGTTTAACATGGATCCCGTAGCAGCAAAGTACATCGGTGCAGGTCTCGCCTGCTTTGGTATGGCCGGAACGGCCCTCGGCCTTGGCAACATTTTCGGCAGCTACCTCTCCGGTGCATTGCGCAACCCATCCGCAGCTGATGGCCAGTTCGGCCGTCTGGTATTCGGCTTCGCCGTTACTGAAGCTCTGGGCATCTTCTCGCTGCTCATCGCTCTTCTGCTTCTGTTCGCTGTTTAATCAGCAAGCAATTCATACTGGCTGCGCTCTGCGCGGCCAGTATAATATTTAAAGTCAGCAGATCGGGAAATGCCCGAACCAAGGGGACAACATATGTTTGTGTCTTCGGCTCATGCCGCATCCACAACCGCTCAGACCGAGACACCTGCGCATGCCGACACGGCTGCAACGGGTGGCGCGTCTGATGCCCATGCCACTGCGACCCACTCCGAAACGGGTGTGGCGCATAAAGGTGTTTTCCCGCCTTTCGACTCCAGCCATTTTGCTTCGCAGCTGCTCTGGCTGGCACTGACATTTGCATTTTTCTACCTGTTCCTGTCGCGTGTGGTTCTGCCACGTATCGGCGGCATCATCGAGACCCGCCGCGATCGCATCGCAACCGATCTCGATCAGGCTGCCCGCATGAAGCAGGAATCGGATGAGGCGCTCGCCGCCTATGAGCAGGAACTTGCCGAAGCCAAGAAAAAGGCCGGCAGCATTGCTCAGACCGCCCGTGATGAATCCAAGGCCAAGGCAGACGCTGAAACAGCGGAAATCTCTGCTGCCCTGGAAAAGAAGCTGGCTGAAGCCGAGGCAAGCATTGCGTCCATCAAGGACAAGGCAATGGCTGGCGTCGGTGCCATCGCCGAGGAAACGGCGGCGGAAATCGTCAAGAAGATCATCGGTGGAACTGTCGATACGGCAAGTGTTTCCGCTGCGGTCAAAGCCGTGCGCGGTTAAGGAGAAGCATGATGGACGCAACATTTTGGGCCCTGATTGCGCTGGTTATCTTCCTGGCGCTGATGGTTTACCTCAAGGTTCCGGGCGTTGTCGGCAAGTCGCTTGACGGTCGCGCCGAGCGTATCCGCGACGAGTTGGAAGAAGCCCGCCGCCTGCGCGAGGAAGCGCAGTCGCTGCTGGCCGAGTATCAGCGCAAGCGCAAGGAAGCCGAAAAGGAAGCTGGCGAGATCGTTGCCGCAGCGCAGCGCGAAGCCCATGCTATCATTGAGGAAACCAAGCAGAAGACTGAAGAGTATGTTGCACGCCGCAACAAGCTTGCCGAGCAGAAGATCGCCCAGGCCGAGACCGAGGCCGTCAACGACGTTCGCGCTTCCGCAGTCGATATCGCTGTTGCCGCTGCGGGCCGTATCCTCAAGGACAAGGTTGACGCCAAGACATCGGCCGACCTGTTCAAGTCTTCCTTGAGCGAAGTAAAGACCCGCCTGAACTGATTGAGGGCAAATGGAATTTGGGAAAGCCGCCGCGAGGCGGCTTTTTCTTTTGGGCGAAGGAGCGGTTGCCGCTTTAAACGTCCCGGTTCTTCAGCGGTGCGAAACTGAAACGGTGTAGGCCAATCACCGGTCCGTGGGTTAGCATCGCGCCGCGATGAAACGCTGTTCCGTAGCCTGCATGGGTCTCAAGCCCATAGGCCGGGTAGTGGCGGCCGGCCTGTGCCATCATCCGGTCGCGGCTGACCTTGGCGAGAATGGAGGCCGCGGCAATGGAGACCGAACGCTGGTCGCCCTTGATCATCGCCGTGCCGGGGCAGGGAAGGCCGCGTGGCACATCCCGCCCGTCGATGAGCGCGTGGCCCGGCAGGATGGAAAGGCCGCAGGTGGCGCGGCGCATGGCCTCCAGCGCGGCTTTCAGAATATCTGTCGCATCGATTGCCGGCGCGGCGACACTGGCAATACCCGACGCCAGCGCTGTCTGCAAAATGATATCGAACAATTCCTCGCGCTTCCTGGCGGTCAGGCGTTTTGAATCGTCAAGACCATCGGGAATCCGCTCGGGATCAAGGATGACCGCCGCAGCGACAACAGGGCCTGCCAGTGGCCCGCGACCGGCTTCGTCGATCCCCACGACAAAAGGCACGCCATCGCGCATGAGCCGGCGCTCCGTCGCAAAATCGGGTTTGCCGGTATCGAGAGGAAGAAGCAGAGAATCAGAACGCGATCGAGCCATGTTGCGGCGAGACTCGCATTCGTTCTGATTCTCTGCAAGGCCCCGATGCGGATGGGGTAGGGCATCGGGACTTCCGTCAGCGGGATGGGGGGGCGCCCGACGGATTTTCAGAAACGGGTCGGAGACCCGTTTGATTGGTTAAAACAGCGACAACTGTTCGCTGCCGGCGGTCGGTACGAACAGGTCGGTGCGCAGACGGCGCTTGGCGAGATTGAGACCAAGCCGCTTGGCGGCGATTTCAAACCGGCGTCCGATCTGCCAGGCATAGGGACCATCGCCGCGCATGCGCTTGCCCCATTCCGCATCGTAATCCTTGCCGCCGCGCATGGAGCGCACAAGGGAAAGAACATGGCGATAACGGTCCGGGTAGTTGCGCAGCAGCCATTCCTTGAAGATGGGGCTGACCTCGAGCGGCAGGCGCAGGAGCACGTAGCCGGCTTCGCGCGCGCCCATGGCATACACGCTGTCAAGCACGCGCTCGATCTCGTGATCGTTGAGACCCGGAATGATCGGGGCCACCAGGGTTCCCGTCGGAATGCCCGCGTCGGAGAGTGCACGCAGCGCTTGCAGCCGCCGCGTCGGGGTTGAGGCCCTCGGTTCCATCGTCCGGGCAAGCTTGCCGTCCAGCGTCGTGACGGAAAGGCAGACCTTGGCAAGACCCTTCTCGGCCATGCGGGCGAGAATATCGATATCACGCATGATCAGCGCCGATTTGGTGACGATGCCAACCGGGTGCTGATGCTCTTCGAGCACCTGCAGAATCTCGCGCATGATGCGCCATTTCTTCTCGATCGGCTGATAGGGATCCGTATTGGTGCCGATGGCGATGGTCTTGGCGGTATAACCCGGTTTGGACAGTTCGCGGTCGAGCATCCTGGCGGCATCGGGCTTGGCAAACAGTTTCGATTCAAAATCGAGACCGGCTGACAGGCCCATATAGCTGTGGGTGGGGCGGGCGAAGCAATAGATGCAGCCATGCTCGCAACCGCGATAGGGATTGATCGAGCGGTCGAATCCGACATCCGGCGAGTCATTGCGTGTGATGATCGTGCGCGGCTTCTCGATCTGCACCTCGGTCTTGAAGGCGGGCAAGTCCTCGATTGTCTCCCAGCCATCGTCAAAGACATGGCGCGTTTCCGGCTCGAACCGCCCGGACGGGTTCACGCCCGCGCCGCGTCCGCGCCGGCGTCCATGGTCGATCCGCAACCCGGCTTCGTCGACCAGCACATTGGCATGTTCGGCCCGGCCTTGCCCGAAAGCGGCCTTGTCCGCCTGTACCATGATGTTCATTGACATTCTCCTTGAGACCGGAGCGAGACTGAGTCGCTCATACCGTCGCAACATGAATGTATTCCTAACAAATTATGAGAACAAAGCAAGAACAATCTGCTGAAAAAGGATGATGGAAATTTCAATAATAATACTATAACTGAAATGGATGATTTCCGTCCTGATTGAAACCCGCAATGCCGATGAACCCTTGGCCAGAACGCTCGGCGGACTGGTGGGCGGAGCTGTCGAAGGTGTGTTGAGCGATGTCATCGTCATCGATCACGGCTCGACTGACCAGACTCACCGTGTGGCCGATGCGGCCGGGTGTATTTTCCTGCAGGACCAGACATTGATCGACGGTCTGCGCCGCGCGCGCAGCGACTGGATTTTGTTCATCGAACCCGGTGCGCGGTTGATCGACGGCTGGATCGAGGCTGTCTCCCTTCATGTGGAACGCATGCAGGGGCCAGCCTGTTTCACCCGTTCCCACGCGCATCGGAAGCCGTTCTTCGCGCGGGTTTTCGCGCCCGGAAATCCTCTCGCCAATGGGCTGCTGATTTCAAAGCGTCAGGCGATGGCTTTGTCGGCTCCGGGCAAGAGTGCGGCGGACCTGGCGCGCGGTCTCGCCATGAAGCGTTTGCGGGCGGAGATTATTCCCGGGGCGTTGAAGTAGTCTCAGCCCCGTTTGAGATGTTCACCCAGCCGGGGCATGATCTCGACGAAATTGCAGGGCATGTGGCGGTAGTCGAGCTGGAACTGGAGAATATTATCCCAGGCATCCTTGCAGGCGCCGGGTGAGCCCGGCAGCACGAAAACGAACGTGGCATTGACCACACCGCCGGTTGCCCTGGACTGGATGGTCGATGTGCCGATCTTGTCGTAGGAAATGCGGTGGAATACCTCGGAAAAGCCGTCCATGCGCTTTTCGAAGATCGGCTCCAGCGCTTCAGGCGTTACGTCCCGGCCGGTAAAGCCCGTACCGCCTGTGGTGATGACCACATCCACATCGGGGCTGTTTGACCAGGCAAGCACCTTGTCGCGTATCGCTTCGCGATCATCAGTCACGATGGCGCGGTCCACCAGGCGGTGTCCTGCTGCCGTGATGCGGTCGGCCAGCGTCGTGCCGGATTTGTCGTCATCGAGTGTGCGCGTATCGGAAACGGTCAGTACGGCAATCCCGACGGGTACAAAGGGGCGTGTCTTATCGATGCGGGCCAAGATCAGTTCCCTTCCATATTGCTGCTGGTGGCGACGACAAACCACGCGGGCTGGCTTTGGCGCAACCGCACTGCAGCTGCATCAGCCGCCGCGTCATCGCTGTAGAGTGCAAAGCAGGTGCCGCCCGAGCCGGACATGCGCGCGAGCAACGGGTTGGTGTCCAGCAATGCCTGCATGCTTCCGTTGATCGAAGGCGCAAGCTTTTGCGTGGCTGCGAAAAGATGGTTGTCCGTCTGCCGGAGATAGGCGCAAACTTCCGTAAGGCATGTCAGGCGAGGCAGCGCGGGCAGAGGAGGATTGTCGCGGCGGGTCAGCGCGGAAAAGACCTGCGGTGTCGACACCGTCACCCCATTGTTGACGAGGACCATGGGCAGGCGCGGAAAGGCTGCGATGCGCTCGATCTCTTCGCCGATGCCGCGCGCGATCAGCGCCTCGCCGTGCAGGCACATCGGCACGTCGGCACCCAGCGGCAGGCCGAGTGCGGTCAGGTCCGTCAGGCTGGCATCGATAGCCCACAGGGCTGCCAGAGCACGCAGGGCAGCAGCAGCATCGCTTGAGCCGCCGCCGATGCCGGAGGCGACAGGGAGATGTTTTTCCAGATGGATGGCGACGGGCGTTGCCTGCCCGCCATACCGCCGGCGCAGGGCGTCCCGCGCCCGCAGCACCAGGTTCGTATCGTCGGCGGGAAGGCCCATGCCATAGGGACCGGACAGGGTGAAGGAATCTGCCGCCGCTTTCGTCACGCTCAGCCGGTCGCCGAAGCGGGCAAACACGACGAGACTGTCGAGCAGATGGTAGCCATCGTCACGTCTGCCGGTCACATGCAACGCAAGATTGATCTTGGCCGGGGCGGTCAGGCTGATTGTATGGTCAGGACTGGCAAGCATGGACGCTCAGTCTTTGCGCAGGCGGTATTCACCGGTTTCGGGATCCTGGACCAATGTTCCCTGTGCACGATTCTGTGCCTCTTTTTCGGCCTCGCGCACGCGCTGCGAGACGCGCTGCGCTTCCTTCTTGAACGAACGATAGCCGTAATAGGCGGCGGCGCCGACAAGAGCAAAAAAGATCAATTGTGGCATCGTCTGTAACCCTCAACTACCGATATCATTCCTATCCGCATTCATAGCACGGAGTTCCGGCCTTGCCAAAAAATCCTGCGCCGGTTTACAGGCCGAAACGCGACCAGAGCGCCCGTTCCTCGGCCGCGTCCATCAGCCCATTGGCCAAACCGCTGCCAAGCCCTTCGATCTGCACGCTGGCGGATGGAATTCTGCGCCCGAACAGGCCGCGCGGCTGCGAGATCAGTTTTAGCTTGGTTTTGGGGCCATATTGCGACTGGAGATAGGAGCTTTTTTTTTTAATGATACGGCGCCCACCGAGATCTACACCGCGTGTTCCCGTCCAGAACTGGCCGGTGAAGAGATCGGCGCTGTCGCTCAGCTTGTCGCCGCGCCGTTCCTTGACCAGATCGATGAAGGTGTCATGGATTTCCAGCTGCAACGCCTTCAGATGTTCGATATCAGCCTTGTTTTCCGGCTTGAAGGGATCGAGCGTCGCCTTGTTCTTTCCTGCCGTATAGACGCGCCGTTCCACGCCGATTTTCTTGATCAGTTCCGTAAAGCCGAAACTTGCCGAGACAACGCCGATCGAGCCGACGATCGATGAGGGATCGGCAATGATCTCGTCACCGGCAACGGCGATCATATAGCCGCCGGAAGCCGCGACGTCCTCGACGAAGACATAGACCTTCTTATTCTTTTCGGCTGCCAGGTCACGGATGCGCCGGTAAATCAGGCGCGACTGCACCGGAGAACCACCCGGCGAATTGACCGAAATCGCCACTGCAGGTGAATCCTTGTCGTCAAAGGCTTTTTCCAGAACCGATGCGACGGACGCAAGGGAAAGATTTTGCCGGAATTGACCACCGCCAGACATGATGGCGCCATGCAGGCGAACCACCGGTATCTCCACGAAATCGGGGCGCCAGCGGCGCGGCAGCAATTTTCGGATCAATCGGGCCAATGCTTTCTCCTTTGATGCTTTCAAGTCATGCGCATGTAGGCGGTGCACATCAAATCACAATGGCACCGTGCGGAAAATGCTACAAAAGTGACGTCAGGCCATTGTTTATCGCCGTTGCACGCTCGGTAAAGCCGTTGCCCGTCTCATGATGCATGATCAGGGCAGGAGCAAGCGTAAGGCCCGCACGGCTGCCGCGAATACCTTTGATAATGATGCGGATGGCCGCATCCTGCGGTCTTGGCTGCACCGGCACGATGACCAGTCCGCCGAAGCGGCGCTGCAAGGCGTCGAGCAGTTCGGCTATCGC
>NZ_CABSQF010000062.1:0-22093 GCF_902479695.1 uncultured Phyllobacterium sp.
GTATGCGCGTTGCCAGCAGTTTGCCACCCGGGTGTACGGTCCGCTGTTTACGGCGGGGGTTCACCTCTGGCAGATGGGGGGGGCCCCCTACTCGGGCCACAACGCCATCATCCCCGGGCAGCCGTTCATTGAGTACCGCCCGCTGGCGCCGCGGCCCCGCGGGGGGGACGTTGCCGGGGCGGCCCTGGCGCACGCCGTCGCCGAAGCCGCGCCGCCGCGGCCGGCCGCACCAACGCGGCCCCCGCCGACGGCTCAGCCACTTGGAGGCGCCGGTACAGCTTTTAGTCGGCGCGGTGGGCGACCCTTGCCGGACGTCCCTTGCCCTGGTGGGCGCCGCGGTGCGCCACCCCCGCCTTCTCCTGCTTTGCGGCGATGGTGTGCGGGCTTTGGCCGCCATATTTCGCTGCATTGTCGAGCAGATTGAACAGCACCTGTCCGAGCAGGGACGAATCCCCGCTGACGGTGGCAAGGTCCGGAGCGATGCTGATCTCGATGGCAACGCCCGGTTTGAGCCGCTTCATGCGCTCGACCGATGAAATGATGATATCCGCCGCATCGACAGGGCTGTGCTTGACCTTCAGTGTGCCGGCTTCGATCCGGGTCATGTCGAAAAGATTGGAGACAAAACGGGTCAGGCGCCCCGATTCCTCTTCGATGGAAAGCAGCAGATCGTCGTGGCTTTCCGGCTTGATGCGGCTGCCAAGTTCGCGCAGCGTGGTGACGGCGCCCGTGATCGAGGCCAGCGGTGTCTTCAGGTCGTGGGACAGGGAGGAGAACAGCGCTGCATGCAGTTTTTCGCTTTCCTGCAATGCGGCCGTCTTGGCATTTTCCCGCACCAGCTGGGCGCGGTCGATGGCGATCGCCGTCTGATCGAGAATGGCGACCAGCATGCGGTCTTCGCTTTCCGTCAGCGAGGCGGGGTGCTCGGGCATGGAAAGGCCGAGCACGCCGGCAACGCCATGCGATGTCATGATCGGCAGGAACTGCCAGCTGATCTGCGGCAGCGTGCCCGTGTCATGCCCGGACCGTTCATTCTTCTCGAATGCCCAGCGCACCGCGGTCATGTCCGTATTGTCGAGCGTCATGTCAGGCGGCCATGCGGTCTGCAGCGACAGGTCGCCGTCTTCCGGCAGCAGGATCACCACACCCGTTCCGAGCGTCGAATGCAGGTGCATGGCCGCAGCCACAAGTACATCATCCAGCCGGGCGGTGCCCGATAGCTTGCGCGAGAATTCGTAGAGCGCCTGCGTGTTTTTTGCCTGGTTGCGCGATCGCGCCACCTGGTCGCGCAAACGCCCGGCGAGATCGCCGATCATCAGGGCCACGCCGAGAAAGATGATCAGCGAAAACAGCTGATGCGGCTTGGCTATGCTTAAGTTGTGGATCGGCTCGATGAAAAAGTAGTTGTAGAGAACAAACGACAGGCCGGCGGCAATGATGGCGGCAAAACGCCTTTTTTTTTTTTCAAGCAGAAGACGGCATACGAGATAGAGCATGGAAAGGTTTTGCGGGTGGACGATCTCACTGGCGCCAAGCCCCAGAAGCGTCGTCACGGCTGTTGCCGCTATCGGAATGGCGATGGATGTGGCGAGTTCGCGTGCCGAGCGCTTTTGCGGCGCCGGCGGCACATAGGGCTTGTCCTGTTCGTCCCCGGTCACAATGTGGACGCCGACATCGGTGAAGCGCTTGACGATCTCGTCGGGAAGCGACCGCCGGAACGGATTGGAGAAACGCTTGCCTTTCGGGCGGCCAAGCACGACCTGTGTCACATTCTCGCGCCGCGCAATGCGGAAAATCTCGTCGACAAAGTCCCGGGCGATCACGCGCCGCGTTTCCGCGCCGAGCCTTTCCGCCAGGTCAAGGATTTCATCAAGCCGCTGGTTTGCCGCCGTGTCCATGCCCGCATCGCTGGTCTTGGTCAGTGAAACCACCAGCCACCGGGCGTTGAGGCCGGAGGCGAGGCGGCTTGCGGTGCGGACAACCTTTTCGGACAGGCTGTCCGGTCCGACGCAGACGAGAAGCCGCTCGCCGGTGGCCCACGGGCCCTCGATCGCGTTTTGCCGCAACAGGTCGATCATCTGGTCGTCGACGCGATCGGCGGTACGGCGCAGGGCAAGCTCGCGCAAGGCGGTGAGGTTGGCCGGTTTGAAGAAACCCCGCGCTGCCCGTTCGGCGTTGCCGGGCAGGTAGACCTTGCCCTCCTTCAGCCGTGCAATCAGTTCCGCCGGCGGCAGATCGACCAGCAGCACCTCGTCGGCGCGCTTGAGGACCACATCCGGTACGGTCTCGCGAACGGTCACTCCCGTGATCTTCGTCACCAGGTCGGACAGGCTTTCCAGATGCTGGACATTCATCGCGGTCCAGACATCGATGCCCTGCCAGATCAGCTCTTCAATGTCCTGATGACGTTTGGGGTGCCGGCTGCCGGGCGCGTTGGTGTGGGCGAGCTCGTCAAGGACCAGCACTTTCGGCTTGCGTGCCAGGGCCGCATCAAGGTCGAATTCTTCCAGCGTGCGGCCCCTGTAGCCGATCTGCTTGCGCGGCAGCACTTCCAGCCCGTCAAGAAGTTCGGCGGTTTCCGCGCGCCCATGCGTCTCGGCAAGGCCGATGACGATGTCGGTGCCGTCTTCCTTCAGACGTTGTGCCCGCACCAGCATGGCATAGGTTTTACCCACGCCGGGGGCAGCGCCGAGGAAAACGGTCAGCTTGCCGCGCGATTCGCGTGTGGCCAGTTCCAGCAGCTTGTCAGGATCGGGTCGTGTCTGTTGACCGTGGTCGGCCATATACGCCTCAGTTTGTTTTTTCAGGTCGCCTGCGCCGGTTGAGCGCCAGAACCTTTACCCCACCCTTGGTGGAAATGCCAAGGGCAGGATGCCGCGTGTTCGCAGCCACCAGGGCAGACTGTGTGCCGGACCGGCAAAATGCCGGGCATGGAGGCCGCCTGCGACAGCACACTATTGACGTCGAAGGCGGGTGCTTTAAAAGTCCGCGCCAGTTCGATCAAGCAGGAACAAGACCGTGATCCGCCATATTGTATTCTTCAGCGCCCGCAATCCGGATGATGTCGACACGATCCATACGCGTCTCAAGCGGCTTGGAGAAATACCGCACTCCCTCGTGTTCGAGGTCATGAAGAACACCAAGACCGATCCGATCTCGGGTGAAATCGATATTGTCGTTTATGGCGAGTTCGCAAGCGCCGAGGCGCTGGCCGCCTACAAGGCACACCCGATCTACAGTGAAACCACAGCGGTGGTTCGCCCCTTGCGCGAATTGCGCATTTCGGCCGATGTGGTTTCCACGTTGGCTTAAGCGTCAGCCGTACCGGAAATACTTTCCAGAATCGGGCAGTCCGGCCGCTGGTCGCCGTGGCAATGGGCGACCAGGTGCTGCAAAGTGTGCTGCAGTTCGCGCAGTTCGGTGATCTTGCGCTCGATTTCCTTCAGTTTCGTCCGGGCGATGCTTTTGACATCGGAGCTCGCGCGCTCCTTGTCTTCGTAGAGCGCCAGAAGCTGGCGGCATTCCTCCACGGAAAATCCAAGCCCGCGCGAGCGTTGCAGGAAGCGCAGCTTGTGCACATCCGACATCGAGTAATCCCGGTAGCCGTTGTCGGACCGGTCGGGCTTCAACAGCCCGATATCCTCGTAGTAGCGGATGGTCTTGGCCGGGAGGCCCGATTTTTCCGATGCATGGCCGATATTCATGGGAACCTCACAGTTTCAGTGTCCGCAGCCGCAAGGCATTGGCAATGACCGATACGGAGGAAAGGCTCATTGCCGCTGCCGCCAGCATGGGCGAAAGCATGGCGCCGAAGACAGGGTAGAGCACACCTGCTGCAACCGGCACGCCCAGCACATTATAGACAAAAGCGAAGAACAGGTTCTGCTTGATGTTGCGGATGGTTGCATCAGCGAGATGACGGGCACGGACAATGCCGTTGAGGTCGCCCTTCACCAGGGTAATGCCCGCGCTTTCCATTGCAACGTCGGCGCCCGTGCCCATGGCAATGCCGACATCGGCCGCGGCAAGCGCCGGGGCATCGTTGACGCCGTCACCGGCCATGGCGATCTTTGCTCCCTTGGCCCGGAGCTCATCGACCAGCCGCTTCTTGCTCTCGGGCATCATGTCGGCGCGCACTTCATCGATACCGAGCCGGGCGGCGACCGCCTGGGCAGTGATCTTGTTGTCGCCGGTCGCCATGATGATGGTGAGGCCAGCCTTGTGCAGCAGGCGGATTGCCTCGGCCGTCGTGGCCTTGATCGGGTCGGCCACCGCGATGATGCCTGCGGCCTTGCCGTCGACCGCCATGAACAGGACACTCTTGCCGCCGGTCCGCAGTGCATCGGCCTTCCCGCTCAGGGCGGATATGTCGGCACCAACGTCCTGCATCATGGCCTTGTTGCCGAGCGCAACGGATTGCCCGCCGATGCTGCCGGAAACACCCTTGCCGGTGACCGCTTCGAACGTTTCGGCCTTGAGCAGGGTGAGAGTGCGGGCTTTCGCACCTTCGACGATGGCTTCGGCAAGCGGATGCTCCGAGCCCTTTTCGAGGCTGGCTGCAAGAATCAGCAACTGGTCCTCGGCAAATGGTCCGTCTGCAATGACGTCGGTGAGTTTCGGCCTGCCTTCGGTGAGGGTGCCGGTCTTGTCCACGATCAGTGTATCGACGCCGGCAAAACGTTCCAGCGCTTCCGCATCCTTGATCAGCACACCCGCTTGCGCGCCGCGTCCGGTAGCGGTCATGATCGACATGGGCGTTGCGAGACCAAGCGCGCAGGGACAAGCGATAATCAGCACCGAGACGGCCGCGACAAGGCCGTAGATCATGCCGGGTTCCGGTCCGAACCAGGCCCAGGCGATGAACGAGACGATGGCGACGAGAACCACCGCAGGCACGAAATAGCTGGCGACGCGGTCCGCCAGACCCTGAATGGGCGCGCGCGAGCGTTGGGCCGTCGCGACCATGCCGACAATCTGCGACAGGACCGTATCGGCGCCCACTTTCTCCGCCTTGATCAGAAGCGTGCCGTTGCGGTTGAGCGTGCCACCGGTCACCGGATCGTTCTGCGTCTTTTCAACCGGCAGCGGTTCGCCCGTCAGCATGGATTCATCGATGGACGAGCGGCCTTCCAGCACAATGCCATCCACAGGCACGCTGTCACCCGGACGGACCCGCAACCGGTCACCGGCCACGACCTCGTCCAGCGGGATATCGTTTTCCGTCCCGTCCGCTGCCACGCGGCGCGCGGTTTTGGGCGCAAGGTCAAGCAGGGCACGAATGGCGGACCCGGTGCGCTCGCGCGCTTTCAGCTCCAGGATCTGTCCGAGGAAGACAAGCGTAACGATAACGGCCGCCGCCTCGAAGTAAACCGGCACGCTGCCGCCATGCATGCGGAAGGCATGCGGGAAAATGTCAGGCACGAGTGTTGCCACGACACTGAAGGCATAGGCAGCACCGACGCCGATGGCGATGAGCGTCCACATGTTCGGGCTGCGGTTGACGAGGGATGCCCAGGCGCGTTCGAAGAAGGGGATGGCCGCCCAGAGGACAACCGGGGTGGCGAGGACCAGTTCCAGCCAGATTGCGCGGCTTTCCCCGATCCAGTCGCGCAAAGGCAGGCCAAGCATGGGGCCCATGGTGATGAAGAGCAGCGGTATGGAACAGAGCGCGCTGATCCAGAACCGGCGGGTGAAATCGACGAGTTCAGGGTTCGGGCCTTCATCCCCGGTGGGAATGCCCATGGGTTCGAGCGCCATGCCGCACAGCGGGCATGACCCCGGGCCGTCCTTGACGATTTCCGGATGCATCGGACAGGTATATTGGGTTCCCGCCGGCATCGGCTTCGGTGCCGGCCTGTCGCCGAGATAATCCTGCGGCGCCTTTTCGAATTTCGCCATGCAGCTGGCCGAGCAGAAATAATATTTCTCATTGTCGTGCCGCAGGAAGTGTTTTGCCGTTGCCCGGTCGACGGTCATGCCACAGACCGGATCGATCGCCGTCAGGTAGGGCTCCGGGTCGGCCGTGAATTTCTTGTGGCAGCCCGCCGAGCAGAAGTGAAACACCCGGCCCGCATGCTCCGCCGTCGGCTTGCCGGCCGTAAGGTCAACCAGCATGCCGCAGACCGGATCGCGCACGACCTCCGCCTGCGCCGCGTGCGTACTGCAACAGCTGTGGCCATGGGTGCTATGAGCGTGATCGTGGTCGTGATGGTCATGTTTCATGATGGAACTTTCGACATGTACGGGAAGATAGTGATGCAAAGGTAATTCTTCCAGTAACTGGAAGGTCAAGGCCCGCCCGAAAGTTTCTTCAATGCAGCGCAATGGCTGGGGATTTCGATTGTTGCAAAAGCCTGTTTTTGCCATGGTACGGAAATCGACGCGCACTGTTCGCTTGAATCGCGATCACCCGGCCAACGCAGTACTGGACATTTAGATGAGCCGTTTTTGGAGTTCTCTCGTGCACACATTGACCCCGTATGTCGCGGGAGAGCAACCGGTGCTGCCCGATCTGATCAAGTTGAACACCAATGAAAACCCATATGGTCCGTCACCGCGCGCACTGGCGGCCATAGCAGCCGAGACGACGGACGCGTTGCGGCTTTATCCCGATCCAACGGCGCACAGGCTGAGAGAAGCCATCGCCAAAAGCCATGGCCTTGACGCCAATCACGTCTTTGTCGGCAACGGATCTGACGAAGTGCTGGCCCATGTGTTCCAGGCATTGCTGAAACACGACAAGCCCTTGCTGTTTCCGGATGTCACCTACAGTTTCTTTCCGACCTACTGCCGTCTCTACGCAATAGACTTTCGGGCTGTTCCACTCGATGACACGATGGCGGTCCGCATTGCCGACTACCGGCAGGCATGCGGCGCAATCATCCTGCCCAATCCGAATGCCCCGACCGGCACGGCCTTGCCCCTGGCGGAAATCGAGGCATTGCTTGCCGATCACCCCGACCAGGTCGTGGTGATCGATGAAGCCTATGTGGACTTTGGTGCGCAGAGCGCGATCCCCCTGGTCGCACGCTTCCCCAATCTGCTCGTGACCCAGACCTTTTCAAAGTCGCGCGGGCTGGCCGGTCTGCGCGTTGGCTTTGCCGTCGGGCAGCCCCAGCTGATTGAAGCGCTGCAACGGGTGAAGGACAGTTTCAATTCCTATCCCCTCGACCGTCTCGCCATCGCGGGAGCGGTTGCCGCCTGGGAGGACCGGGCGTGGTTCGAGGAAAAACGCGGCCGGATCGTGGCCACCCGGGAAAGATTGTCCGTCGCCTTGCGCGCGCTGCAGTTTGAGGTTCTTCCGTCGGCGGCCAATTTTCTGTTTGCACGCCATGCTGTGCTGCCCGGCGCGGAGATTGCTGCCGAGCTTAGAAGCAGGGCCATTCTGGTCAGGCATTTCCCGAAACCGCGCATACACGACTATCTGCGCATCAGCATCGGTACGGATGAAGAGTGCGAGACGCTTCTGTCCGGCTTGGCCGATGTGATCGCATCGTTGAAAGGATAAAGGCCCGGCATTGCTGCCGGGCCTTGATGGGTGTCTCGGGAAGAGGCGGCGATCAGCCGGAACGGTCCATGTCGAGTTGCGTGCCGTCGCCCATTTGTCCGGCTTCCCAGCCGAGAATGGCGCGCTTGCGGGTCAGACCCCAGTGATAACCGGTGAGGGCGCCGGATTTGCCGACGGCGCGATGGCACGGAACCACGAAGGAAATCGGGTTGGCGCCCACCGCAGCACCGACGGCGCGGGAGGCTTTGGGCGAGCCGATTTCCTGGGCAATGTCCGAATAGGCGCATGCCTTGCCCATCGGCACCTTCAACAGGGCTTCCCAGACGCGCAGCTGGAAGTCCGTGCCGATCATCACCACTTTCAGCGGCCGGTCGGAACGCCATTCGGCCGGGTTGAACACCCGTGCCGCATAGGGTGACGTGGCGCCAAGGTCTTCGACATAGGTGGCATTGGGCCAGCGGGATGTCATGTCTTCCATGGTTTCGCGCTCGTGTCCCTGATCGGCAAAGGCAAGACCCGCCAGCCCGCGATCCGTCACCATCACCAGCGCCCGCCCGAAGGGCGAGATATGGAAGCCGTAACGGATAACGAGGCCCGCACCGCGGGTCTTGTAGTCGCCCGGCGACATGCCTTCATGGGTGACGAACAGGTCGTGCAGGCGACTTGGCCCGGACAGGCCGGTTTCCAGGGCCGTCTCCAGCAGTGGCATGCCTTCGTCGAGCAAGCGGCGGGCATGGTCGATGGTCACGGCCTGCAGAAAGCCCTTGGGCGACAGGCCCGCCCAGCGGGTGAAAAGCTTCTGCAGGGCCGTGGGTGAAAGCCCTGCCTCCTTGGCCAGGACCTCGAGCGATGGCTGGTCGCGATAATCCTCACTGATCCGCTCAATGATATGGCTGACAATGGCATAGTCATTGCCCGAAGGCGTAATATCGTTCTGAAGGATGGCATGCGGTTTCATGGTCGTTACCTCATTCCGGCATGATCCGATGCGTTGCACCGTAAAGACAGATCAGGCTTTCAATTCATGTTGAGTGTCATATGACCATGCAGGGGCCTGATCTGCCACCCGATTCTTGCACGCCGTGAAAACTACCGGCCTTTGGCCGCGGCCAGGGCCCGGGTGAATGCCAGGGCAAAGCTTTCCCGGTCATCGGGATTGAGAAACGAGCCGATTGTCACCGCCTTGCCCTGTCCCTCCACCCGCATGGAGGTGATGCCGATTTCCGCGTGCCGCGCGACATTGAACCGGGTCCAGAACGGGTTGAATTCGTGCAGGTTGGTCCGGCCTGACGGTGCCACCTGCCTGATCTGCAGCGTGATTCTTGAAACGCTGACCTCCTCATGCGCTTTTGCTGCGGTGTAGTTCATCCGGAAGGCAAGGTAGATCAGGAGGACATCAAGGCCGAAAAAGCCGAAAACCGGCCATGCTCCCAGCGACAGAAAGAAAAGACCGGTCAGAAAACTGCATCCGCCGATCGCGGCCATGACAATGAGAAAGCCTTTGCGGCCAAGCGACCGGTGCGGCACCAGAAGGGCGCGGAAAATTTCCTCTTCATTGTGCGCGACAGCGTCAATTGGGTTCATTGTTTGGCTCATGACGCTTGAGTATAGAAGGGTCATGGAAAATCCCAAGAGCAAACTTGATCAGATTGACGTGAGTGCGGTCGCCGAAAAGCCGGCGAAGCGGCCACGCCTTGTCGCCGGTACACGCTATACCGCCGATGAGATCCACGAGATTTTTCGCCGGTTCTCGATCCAGCGGCCGGAACCCAAGGGCGAGCTCGAGCACGTCAATGCTTTTACCCTTTTGGTTGCGGTTGCGCTTTCGGCCCAGGCGACGGATGTCGGGGTCAACAAGGCAACCCGCGCCCTGTTCAAGGTTGCCGATACACCGGAAAAGATGCGGGATCTCGGCGAGGCAACTGTCGGTGAATACATCCGTACCATCGGCCTTTGGCGCAACAAGGCCAAAAACGTCATTGCCCTGTCGGAAGCCCTGATCCGCGACTATGGCAGCGAGGTGCCGGATGATCGCGACGAGCTGGTCAAGCTTCCCGGTGTCGGCCGCAAGACCGCCAATGTGGTGCTCAGCATGGCTTTCGGACAGGCGACGATGGCCGTCGACACGCACATATTCCGCATCGGCAATCGGCTTGGCCTCGCGCCGGGCAAGACACCGGATCAGGTGGAAGCCAAATTGATGAAGATCATTCCGGCGGAATATCTCTATCACGCCCATCACTGGCTGATCCTGCATGGCCGCTATGTCTGCAAGGCCCGCAAGCCCGAATGCACGGCCTGCGTCATTGCCGATATCTGCAAGGCGGCGGAAAAAACGGCGGAACTGCCCGCACCGTTGGTGCCATTGCCCCCACAGGTTTTCTAGCGCAGCCCTGCGGGTGGTTCCGATTGAGCCACGGCCTTGTGCAGGTGCACCATCATGGCCGCGGCAAACAGCGGGGTCAAAAGGTTGAGGATCGGAATGGCCATGAAGGCCGCAATGACGAGACCGGCCAGGAAAACCGTCGTTGCATGTTTCGACCGCAGCGCCTTGGCCTCCATTTCCGGGCGGAACCGCATGGCGGCGAATTCGAAGAATTCCCGGCCGAGCAGATAACCATTGACCACGAAGAACGCGATGATGTTGACGCCGGGAATGAGAAGCATCAGCAGTGCAATGATATTGCCGAGGATAATGACGCCGAGGAATTTCAGCGAAAGCACGAAGGAGCGCAGGACCGGCAGGGGACGGCCTTTCGGATCGAGCGGGTAATCCGACTTTTCCACAACTTCAGCCACATCGTCGAGAAACAATCCGGCGACGATGGCCGAAACCGGCGCGATCAGCAGTGCCAGCCCCAGCGCCAGGGCGATGCTGGCGAATATACCGGCGATAAAGCCGAGCCAGCCGGCCCAGGATGGCAGATCCGGCATCCATTGATCGAAAAAGGGCAATGCCAGCAAGGCAAAGAGTTCCCGCAGCCCGAACCAGGCACCGATCAGCAGAAGCACGGTCATTCCGAGAGACTTCCACAGGACAGAACGGAATTCAGGCCGGAACAGGTGACTTGCGGCGGCCTGGGCGCTGTCAAAAATCATGGTACCGTTCTTCCTTTCCGGTCTTTCCAATGTTTGGGACATAAGGAGCGCGTCCGGCAGAGACAAGACGCCCCCGCGCATTAGGGGTAGTCAAGGCCCGCTGTTCCGGCTAGGACTTGGCGAACCAGAGGCCAAGAACTGCAATTGAATCAATCCTGGAGTTTTCATGTCGAGTTATGACGTGCTTTGCATCGGCAATGCCATTGTCGATATCATCGCCCGCACGGATGACGATTTTATCGTCAAGAACGGTATCATCAAGAATGCGATGAACCTGATCGATGCCGACCGTGCGGAATTTCTGTATGAGCGCATGGGACCGGCCATCGAAGCTTCTGGCGGAAGTGCCGGCAATACCGCGGCCGGCGTTGCCAGCCTTGGCGGCCGCGCCGCCTATTTCGGCAAGGTTGCCGACGATCCGCTCGGTCACATCTTTACCCATGATATCCGCGCGCAGGGCGTCGCCTTCGATACGCGCGTGCTGAAAGCGCCGCCGCCCACGGCCCGCTCGATGATTTTCGTTACGCCCGATGGCGAGCGTTCGATGAACACCTATCTCGGCGCCTGTGTCGAGCTTGGACCGGAAGACGTGGAAAGCTCCAAGGTATCGGAAGCGAAGGTCACCTATTTCGAAGGCTATCTCTGGGACCCGCCCCGCGCCAAGGAAGCCATCCGCCTGTCGGCGAAAATTGCGCATGAGCACAAGCGCGAAGTGTCGATGACACTGTCGGATCCGTTCTGCGTGGATCGCTATCGCGAGGAATTCCTTGAGTTAATGCGTTCCGGCACGGTTGATATTGTTTTCGCCAACGAGGCGGAACTGAAGTCGCTGTACCAGACCGATGATTTCGAGAAGGGGCTCGATGCCATCCGCAAGGATTGCAAGCTCGCCGCCATCACCCGCTCGGAAAAGGGCTCGGTGGTTGTCTCGAAAGACGAAACCGTTGCCGTTCCGGCGATCGAGATCGCCGAGCTTGTCGATACGACAGGTGCGGGTGATCTCTATGCGTCGGGCTTCCTGTTCGGCTACACCAATGGCCGCTCGTTGACCGATTGCGCGCGGCTGGGCTCGTTGACCGCCGGGCTCGTGATCCAGCAGATCGGCCCGCGTCCGGCGCAAAATCTGAAAATTGCAGCCCAGCAGGCCGGGTTACTCTGATCGAACGATGCCGTCACGCTTGAGCTCTTCAGGCGTGCGGCCCACCTTGTGGTAGTTCGGCAGGGTCCAGCCGAAGTAAAGCGCGCCGCCGCGAACCGCAAAGGCGGTCAGCGCGGCGAACAGGGCCGAAACCTCCGGCCCTGCTGAAAGTCCCAGCAGCAGCGTGTAGGCGACCGAGCCGGCAAGCGCCGCGGTGACGTAGATCTCGCGCCGCATCAACACCGACGGTTCCGCGGAAACGATATCGCGCAGCACGCCGCCGAATGTGGCCGTCAAAATGCCTGTCACAACGGCAATGGTCGGGCTGAAGTCGAGCGCCAGCGCCTTCGCCGCGCCCATGACGCTGTAGGCGGAAAGCCCCAGCGCATCGAGCCACAGCAGAAGCCGGTAGCGTGATTCCAGGAGATTGGCGGAGAAATAGACGATGATTGCCGCCGCAGCACAGACGAGGATATAGCCGGGCTCCCGGACCCAGAAGACGGGGACACCGAGGATGAGGTCGCGCAGGGTGCCGCCGCCGATACCCGTTACAGCAGCGAGAAACACGAAAGCGATGATATCAAGCTGGCGGCGCGACGCGGCGAGGCCGCCTGTCGCAGCGAAAACGAAAACGCCCGCATAATTGAATATCTGGATCGATGTCATCGGCTGTTCCCCTCCATGTAAAAGGTAGAACATGACCAATACGGAGCGTAAACAGCTAAATTGAAAAGGCCAGACCCCGTCGCCGGAATCTGGCCTTTGTCGTTGAGATGACGCTATGGTTATGCGTCTTTTTCCGCCTGCGGGTTGATCGGACCCGGCTCTGCCTGGCCTTCGCCCGCAGCCTGCTTCGGGCCGCCCTTGGAAACGCCGACGAGTGCCGGGCGCAGCATGCGGTCGCCGATGACGAAACCGGCCTGCGCCACCTGCAGCACCGTGTTGTGCGGCACGTCTGCGTTGGGAATTTCGTACATGGCCTGATGGAAATTCGGGTCGAAACGCTGGCCCTGCGGTTCGATCTTCTTGACGCCGTGGCGTTCCAGCGCCGACATCATCGAGCGCTCGGTCATTTCCACACCTTCGGCCAGTGCCTTGAAACCTGCATCGCCATTGGCGAGGGCATCGGCCGGAATGGCTTCGAGCGCGCGCTTCAGATTGTCGGAAACCGAAAGCATGTCGCGGGCGAAATTGGCGACCGAATAGGAACGCGCATCGTGAACATCACGGGCCGTGCGCTTGCGCAGGTTTTCCATATCGGCGGCCAGACGCAGCAGCTGATCGCGCAGATCGCCGTTTTCGCCGCGCAAGGCATCCAGTTCAACACTGTTGGCTGCTTCCGCCTGTTCTTCCTCTTCCTGCGCCATGGCATATTCCTCTGCCTTGCGCGATTTCAGAAAATCATCGGCGGCACGCTTCAGCGCATCACGGTCGCGCGGATTCTTCAGATCGCGCTGATCGAGATCGGGTGCGTCATGATGTTTCTTTTCTTCAGTCATCTATCCTGTCCGTTCATAAATCGAATGTGCGCTGGATATCGAGGTTTAGGCCATGAAAATCAAGTGCAAATGCCCGAAGCGGGGGAAGTTCGCGTGGCAGCACAGCGCCAGTGCAGTATCCTTCGCTCTATCGCAACAGTCGTGAGACCAGCTGCGCCGTATAGTCGACCATCGGAACAATGCGCGCATAGTTCAGCCGGGTGGGGCCGATAACGCCGAGGGCGCCGATGACCCGCTGTTCCGAGTCGCGATAGGGTGCAATCACCAGAGATGAGCCGGAAAGCGAAAACAGCTTGTTCTCGGAGCCGATGAAAATGCGCACGCCAGATCCCGCTTCGGCCAGATCGAGCAGTTGTATCGTGCCTTCCTTGGTCTCGAGATCATCGAACAGATGGCGCAGCCGGTCGAGATCCGCTTCGGCGCTGATGGAATCCAGAAGGTTCCCGCGTCCGCGCACGATGAGCCGCGGCGGTTGGCCGCCACCCGTACCGCCCCAGACTGCAAGTCCCTGCTCGACCAAGTGTTGCGACAGGACATCGAGCGCCTGCTGGGTTTCGTCCTTCAAGCGGGCAATTTCAACGCGTGCTTCGGTGATGGTGCGGCCCTGAATATGCGCATTGAGGAAATTCGATGCTTCGATCAATTGCGATGGCGTCACGCCGGGCGGCAGGTCGATCACCCGATTTTCAATGTCGCCGCTCTGGGTCACCAGCACCGCCAGCGCCTTGGTGGGTTCCAGCCGCACAAACTCGATGTGCTTGAGTGCGCCTTCCGCTTTGGTTGCAAGCACAAGTCCGGCGCCGCGCGACATGCCCGACAGGATCTGGCTGGCCTGCGTCAGCATGTTCTCGCTCGACTGGGCGTCGCCGCCCGCCCGCACCTGCGCCTCGATGGAATTGCGCTCGTCGGAGGAAAGGTCGCCCACCTCCATGAAAGCATCGACAAAGAATCGCAGGCCCAATTGTGTCGGCAGCCGTCCCGCCGACACGTGCGGCGCGTAGACAAGGCCGAGATGCTCAAGATCGCTCATGACATTGCGGATGGTTGCCGGGGAAAGCGTCACGGGCAGGATGCGCGACAGATTGCGCGATCCCACCGGTTCGCCGTCGCCGAGATAGCTCTCGACGATGCGCCGGAAAATATCCCGTGACCGCTGGTCGAGGGATTGCATTGGTTCGGGAGTAACTGCCTTGTTCATTCTGTGCGACGCCCTTGTTCTCTGCCAGGGAATATAGGCGTTGTCGGTCCAATCATCAAAGCTTTTGCTTCATGGTTCCATTTAAGCGTCCGTTGCTCTAAAAGGCCGGACAACCATATTTTTCAAGAGGTCATTCCATGCGTCCTTCCAAACGAGCCCCAGACGAAATGCGCGCCATTTCCTTCGAGCGCGGCGTTTCCAAACATGCTGAAGGCTCGTGCCTGGTCAAGTTTGGCGATACACACGTCCTGTGCACAGCCAGCCTTGAGGAAAAGGTGCCGGGCTGGATGCGCAACACCGGCAAAGGCTGGGTAACGGCGGAATACGGCATGCTGCCGCGTTCGACCGGCGATCGCATGCGCCGCGAGGCTTCATCCGGCAAGCAGGGCGGCCGCACTTTGGAAATCCAGCGGCTGATCGCCCGTTCGCTGCGTGCCGTCGTGGACCTGCAGGCGCTGGGCGAAGTGCAGATCACCGTGGACTGCGATGTCATTCAGGCGGATGGCGGCACCCGGACGGCAGCCATCACCGGCGGCTGGGTCGCCTTGCACGAATGCCTGCGCTGGATGGAAACACGCCAGATGCTCAAGGTCGAAAAAGTATTGAAGGACCATGTTGCGGCGATTTCCTGCGGTATCTCCGACGGCATGCCCGTGATTGATCTCGATTATGCCGAGGATTCAACGGCACAGACCGATGCCAACTTCGTCATGACCGGCAAGGGTGGTATCGTCGAAGTGCAGGGAACGGCGGAAGGCGAGCCATTCTCGCAGGACGAGCTGCTGGCCTTGATGGGGCTTGCCCGCAACGGCATCACCCGGCTGGTTTCCCTGCAGAAAATGGCGGTCTCGTAAGCGGAAAACACCATGCAGCCATCGGGTATTCTGGAAACAGCACTCTATGTGACCGATATCGACGTGGCTGCACGGTTCTATGCCGATATACTCGGATTGGACGTCATCCTGCGGGCGGGCAATGAATCGGTGTTTTTCCGGTGCGGCGCCGGTGTCCTGATCCTGTTCGATGCGGAAAAGCTGAGGGAAAGGCCCAAGGGCGGTCTTCCCATCCCGGCCCATGGTGCCAAGGGGCCGGGCCATGTCTGTTTTCGCGCAACGCGGGATGAAATTTCCGGCTGGAAGTCCCATCTTGAGGCCAACGGCATTGCCATTGAAAGTGAATTTGACTGGCCCAATGGCGCCCGCTCCCTGTATTTCCGCGATCCGTCCGGAAACTCGATTGAATTTGCCGAACCGGCTTTATGGAACCTGACATGAGAACACTCGAAAAAGGCAAACTGCTCGTTGCCAGTCACAACAAGGGCAAGATCCAGGAAATGATCGATCTGCTCGGCCCCTTCGGTTTCGAAGTGGTGTCGGCGGGCGACCTCGGCCTACCGGAACCGGATGAAACCGGCACCACATTCGAAGAGAACGCCTACATCAAGGCTTTCGCGGCGGCCAAGGCGACCGGCCTTGTCGCGCTGTCCGATGATTCCGGCCTCTGTGTCGATGCGCTGGATGGTGACCCCGGCGTTTACACCGCCAATTGGGCGGAACTGCCGGATGGCAAGCGGGATTTCGCCCATGGGATGCAAAAGGTTGAAACCGCGCTGCAGGAACGGGGCATCACGGACGCCAGGGATCGCGGCGGCCGCTTCGTTTCCGTGATCTGCCTCGCCTGGCCCGACGGTGAAGCCAACTATTATCGCGGCGAAGTGGAAGGCGAGATCGTCTGGCCGCCGCGCGGCACTGCCGGTTTCGGTTTTGATCCGGTGTTCAAGCCGCAAGGCCATGATGCGACCTTCGGGGAAATGACCGCCGAGCAGAAACATGGCTGGAAGCCCGGCGAAGCCGATGCGCTATCGCATCGTGCACGGGCTTTCCAGCATTTTGCCCGCGATTGTCTGGGGGCCTGATGACCCCGTTGCTGCGCGGCCAGGAGAACGAAGGGGGCTTTGGCGTTTACGTCCACTGGCCCTTCTGCATGGCCAAGTGCCCCTATTGTGATTTCAATTCGCATGTCCGTCACCAGCCGGTGGACCAGCCGCGGTTTACCGCGGCCTTCGCTCGCGAAATGGCGACCATGCGCGAGCGCACCGGTCCGCGCACGATTTCCAGTATCTTTCTCGGCGGCGGTACACCGTCTCTGATGGAGCCGGAGACTGTCGGGTCGGTGCTCAATGAGATCGCCAGGAACTGGTCCGTGCCTGACAATATCGAGATCACGCTGGAAGCCAATCCGACCAGTGTCGAGGCCAACCGTTTTCGCGGCTACCGGGCGGCAGGCGTCAATCGCGTCTCGCTGGGCGTGCAGGCATTGAACGATCCTGACCTGCGGCGGCTCGGGCGCATGCACAATGTCGAAGAAGCCCTGGTGGCAATCGGTCTGGCGCGCGATATTTTTCCGCGCCTGTCCTTCGATCTGATCTATGCCCGGCCTGACCAGAGCATCGTAGCATGGCGGGAAGAGCTCAACCGCGCCATCTCCTACGCCGCCGATCATCTGTCGCTCTATCAATTGACGATTGAAGAAGGCACGCCCTTCTACCAGCTGTGGAAAGCCGGCAAACTTGTGACGCCCGACAGTGACCACGCGGCAGCACTTTATGCGGAAACGCAGGATGTCACGGCCCAGCGCGGCTTGCCGGCCTATGAGATTTCCAACCACGCGGCACCCGGCGCCGAATCCCAGCACAATCTCGTCTACTGGCGGTACGGCGAGTATGTTGGCGTCGGACCCGGCGCCCATGGCCGCTTTATCGAGAACGGCAAGCGTGCGGTCACGATAACGGAACGTCACCCGGAAACCTGGGTCAGCAAGGTCGAGAGTGACGGTCATGGCGTTGTCGAGGAAGAGTTGCTGACCGGCGAGCAGGAAGGCGATGAATTCCTGCTGATGGGCCTGCGGCTTGTCGAAGGCATCGATCTTGCCCGTTACGAACGTCTGACCGGCCATAGCGTCAAGGAGAAGCGCGTGATTTCCTTGGCCGAACAGGGCCTGATCGAATATATCGGCAACAGCCGCATCCGCACGACGCCCGAAGGTGCCATCGTTCTGAATGCGGTCATTGCCGATCTGGCAGCGTGAGGGTGCGACGTGTCTGACGGGGAAGCC
The DNA here is from genome assembly GCF_902479695.1 of uncultured Phyllobacterium sp. Lineage (NCBI taxonomy): Bacteria > Pseudomonadati > Pseudomonadota > Alphaproteobacteria > Hyphomicrobiales > Phyllobacteriaceae > Phyllobacterium > uncultured Phyllobacterium sp. The sequence continues at coordinate 17,556 of NZ_CABSQF010000062.1, forward strand.
AGGGAACGGGATTATCAGATCGGCAACACGGCGTTTCGCGCCCGGCCGCTTGAGCCGGCGCTTTACATCGTCGCCACACCCATCGGCAATCTTGGCGATATGACGCTGCGCGGCATCGAAACGCTCGCTGCAGCCGATGTGATCGCCTGCGAGGATACACGCGTCAGTCGGGTTCTTCTGGACAGATACGGCATTTCCCGCCGTCCCTATGCCTATCATGAACACAATGCCGGGGAAGCCGGGCCCAAACTGATCGAAGCCTTGCTTGCCGGGAAAAGTGTGGCGCTTGTATCGGATGCAGGGACCCCGCTGGTCTCCGACCCGGGCGGGCGCCTCGTGCCGGAAGCCAAGGCTGCCGGTATCCGCGTGGTGCCGATTCCCGGTGCATCCTCTGTTCTGGCGGCACTGACGGCCTCGGGTCTGTTCACCGACAGCTTTTACTTCGCCGGATTTCTGTCGTCGAAACAGGGGCAGCGCCGGTCGAAACTTGAATCGCTGAAGACGCTGGATGCCGCGCTGGTGTTCTTTGAATCGCCCAATCGTGCCGCCGCCACGTTGGCGGACATGGTCGAGGTGTTCGGCCCGAAACGGCAGGCATCGCTGTGCCGCGAACTGACCAAGACCTACGAGACCGTGGTTACCCTGCCGCTGGCGGAACTGGCGGCGGAATTCGATGGCGAGGACCGCATCCGCGGCGAGGTGGTTCTTGTTGTCGGGCCGCCCGAGGGCGATCAGAACATTGCCCGTACCGACGATGATGTCGATGCATTGCTGCGTGCGCTTGTCCTTGAAATGTCGCCGGCCAAGGCGGCGGGAGAAGCATCGCGCATGACGGGCCGGCCGAAGGGTGAACTCTACCAACGGTTGCTTGCAATGAAATGACAGGCGCGGGCGAGCGACACAGGGCCTACAGGCGCGGTCACTTCGCCGAGTATTTCGCCGCTCTTGCCCTGATGCTGAAAGGTTTTCGCATTGTCGAGCGGCGCTACCGGACCAGACTTGGCGAGATCGACCTCATTGCCCGGCGCGGCGATCTTGTTCTCATCGTTGAAGTGAAAGCCCGCCGAACCCTTGAACAGGCGATGGATGCGGTGACCTGGACAGCCATGAAGCGCATCGAATCGGCGGCCGATCTGTGGCTCGCCCGTCAACCCGACTATGCGAACCTGTCATTGCGGTATGATCTCGTGGCGATTGTGCCTTGGCGCTGGCCGGTGCATGTCCCGGCCCTTTTCACGGTCTAGCTCTCCTCCTTGTCATATCGCATGAGATCGCCAGGCTGGCAGTCGAGATAGTCGCAGATGCGCTCCAGGGTCTCGAAGCGAATGCCTTTCACCTTGCCCTGTTTCAGCAGGGACAGATTGGCTTCCGTTATCCCGACATGTTCCGCCAGATCCTTGGATTTCACGTTGCGTTCGGCCAGCATGACATTGAGCCTGACTTTGATGGGCATGGGCTTATCCTCAGACGAATTGGGCATTTTCATCGGCTATCGCGATGGCTTCCCGCATCACCCAGGCAATGACGATGATGGTTCCGGCAAACAGCAATCCGAGCCACATGTCCGAACTGATGCCGATGGACAGTGCGCGTTGCCCGGCCGGGTTGGTCCAGCTCAGGATAAGCGAAAGGGCTGCATAGGCGAAGGGCTGGAGGAGTGTCGATACAAAGACCGCCATTGCGAAAGCGCGCAGGCTGCCGACAGTTTCGGCCGTGAAAAACTGCTGTTTGGCAAAGCCGTTGAAGCACCGTTGGGCCTGCCTTAATCCCCAGATCAACGCTGCCAGTGGCAGCATCGAGACGAGAAAAGCAAGAAGACGGGTCGGGAAACCAAGATTTTCCACCCCGGTAACCGGTAGCTTGGCCGCTGTCAGGATATCGGCTGGCGGCGTCGCAAACCAGTAGTAGAGAGTTCCTGCGGTCAAGATCACCGATGTGGCGAGATACAGGCCCGACATGATTTTACTGAGACGCCGGATACGCTCCGCGCGGTGAGCCGGGATGTGTCCAGTCGTAGGCATATCAAGCGAAGAAAGATTGCTCATGGGGCACCTCTGTGAGTTTTCTTCCGGAATAATAGCAAGAAATTATCGTTTTACAATAATAAATTTTCGAGATACGAATTTCGAACCAGCACAGGAGATTTTGGTATGCCCCTTCTTAGAACGGCCAGCGCATTTTTCATTTCCATAGCTTTCGCCCTTGGATTGGCAACCGCCTCAATGGCAGCGGCGTCAACCGCCAAGGGGCAGATTTCGGTCACGCAGGTCATGGCGATGCTCGACCAGGCATCGTCCAATCCCACTGCGAGCCAGGTTCTGACCGCCTATCTCGCCGGTGTGGGAGAGACCGCGGCTATCATCATGGACTTTGCAGCAAAAACAGATGGCTCGCCGCTTGCAGCGTGCGGAACCCGCATCGCTCTCGATGACAAGGCGGTGCGGCGCGCGCTGGAGGCGCAGCCAAAGGGCCGATGGCAGCAGATGGCAGCTACACCGCTGATCGTGCGTGATATGATCAAGCATGCGGGGTGCGCGCTCGCCGACTGAAGCGTCAGGCACCACGATGGTTGCCGGCAATCGGATTTCGGCTCTATTCTGCCGGATAAGGCCGAAACAGACGGGGTGTCCGATATCCCCGGTCTCGCGTCCCAACCGAAGGAGAGCTGATCATGTCCATGCATCTCTCGCCGCATGACCTGCACAGGAAGGCGTGGGAGGGGCAGGCGAAGGGCATCGTCATCCTTCTGTTGCTGCTCATGCTGCCCGCCTGGTCATTGTCGTTCTGGCAGGGCTGGCTTTTCTGGCTGGTTTTCAGCGCCAGTACGAGCTTCATTTCCTATTACTTTCTCAAACACGATCCCGCCCTTGTCGCAAGACGGTTGAGGGCCGGGGCGGGCGCCGAGCATGAACCGGCGCAGAAGCGCATCCAGACCGTAGCGGCCATGGTCGGCCTCCTGACCTACATCATGCCGGGGATCGAGCGTCACTTTACCGGGCTGCCCTTGCCCGTCTGGGTGGTCATCCTTGGCAATGCCGCTTTTCTCGCCGGGGCCTGGATTGTCTTTCTTGCATTCCGGGAAAACAGCCATGCCTCCAGCATTATCGAGGTCAATTCGGGGCAGCGGGTCATCGCAACCGGACCCTATGGCATTGTACGGCATCCCATGTATTCCGGCTGCGTGCTGGCCTTCATCGCGTCATCCCTCGCGCTCGGGTCGCTGTGGTCTCTGCCCTTTGCCATCGCGCTCAGCCTGGTGATCGTTGCCCGTCTGCTCGATGAGGAAAAATATCTCAAGGCGAATTTGCCGGGCTACACCGCCTATTGCCAGCAGGTGCGTTACCGTCTTATTCCGACGCTGTGGTGATGGCCCTTTGCACGACATGCAGAAAGGGCTTGCATTTTCACGTTAACACGATAAAAGTAGTCGTGTATTGGGCCGGTATTCCTTGAACCGGCGCCGTTTGCTGTTGCCTGTTCCGTCTTGCCCTTCCCGGCAAAGGCTGGGCAGCATTTTCTTGCGATGCATGGAAAGGGAATCCGCTTGTTCCAGGATTTTCAGAAATTCTATGCTCCGCTGTTCGATTCGGCGCACTTCTGTTCCTTATAAAGAACGGTCCGATCAACGATAATCCCAGCATTCACCGGGATTGTCTTGCTCATGTCTATCCATGCCAATCAGCTTTCTGTCTTTCCTGCCTTCTTCCGCGTGCGGAATGAAGTGGTTGTGGTTATCGGCGAAGGCGAAGAAGCACTGAACAAGGCCCGGCTTCTGGCGCAGACGAATGCGCTGATCCGCATTGTTGCTGCCCATCCGGAACACGAGCTGGCCGCGTTCATCCGCGCGGGCCGTCACCAGCATGTCGCGGAAGATTTTTCCCCAAAGCACCTCTCGGGCGCAAAACTGGCCTTTGTTGCCACGGGCGATGAAGCGCGCGACAGTGCCATTGCCGCCGAAGCGCGCCGCCAGCACGTCCCGGTCAATGTGGTCGACCGTCCGGAACTCTGCGATTTCTTCACCCCCGCCATCGTCAACCGTGCGCCGATTGCCATTGCCATTGGTTCGGAAGGTACGGGCCCTGTGCTCAGCCAGATCATTCGCGCCCGTATCGATGCGGCGTTCTCGCCGCGCCTGGGCGATCTTGCCCGTCTCGCCAATGCCTATCGTCCGGCTGTCGAAAAGCTGGTGAAGAAAGGCCTGCCGCGCCGTCTGTTCTGGCGCTCGTTCTTCTCGGGCGATGTGGCCGGCAAAGTCTACAACAATGATCTCGACGGTGCCCGCCAGGCTGCCGGGCTGCTCCTCGACAATCAGGACGAGCCGAAAGGTTATGTCTGGCTGGTCGGCGCGGGTCCTGGCGCCGAGGACTTGCTGACCCTGCGCGCGCACCGCGTTCTCATGGAAGCGGATGTCATCGTCTACGACGCGCTGGTGCCCGAGGCTGTCGTCTCCATGGGCCGCCGCGACGCAGCCCGGCTTTCCGTCGGCAAGCGCAAGGGCTGCCATTCGAAAAGCCAGAGCGAAATCAACGAACTGCTGG
>NZ_CABSQF010000063.1:0-21967 GCF_902479695.1 uncultured Phyllobacterium sp.
TGCCGTTCCCCGCCCATCGGCGTGGCCGCAACGATCTATCTGGAAGAATATGCCAAGAAGAGCCGCCTGACCGACATCATCGAGGTCAACATCAACAATCTGGCCGCGGTCCCGTCCATCGTCTTCGGTCTGCTCGGACTGGCCGTGTTCATCAATTTCTTCGGCCTGCCGCGCTCCGCATCGCTGGTCGGCGGCCTGGTGCTGACGCTGATGACGCTGCCGACAATCATCATTGCGACCCGCGCCGCATTGCGCGCCGTGCCGCCATCCATCCGCTCGGCGGCGCTGGGTATCGGTGCCTCGAAGACGCAGATGGTGTTTCACCATGTGCTGCCGCTGGCCGCGCCCGGCATCCTGACCGGTACGATCATCGGCCTTGCCCACGCGCTGGGCGAAACCGCACCGCTGCTCCTGATCGGCATGGTGGCCTTCGTCGCCAACTATCCGGTTACGCCGCTTGATCCGTCAACGGCCCTGCCGGTGCAGATCTACATGTGGGCGAACGAAGCGGAGCGGGCCTTTGTCGAACGTACATCCGGCGCTATCATCGTGCTGCTTCTGTTTCTTGCAGTCATGAACATTGGAGCCATCATTCTGCGTCGCCGCTTCGAGCGGCGCTGGTAGGTAAAACGGGAGCGAACAATGAATCTGATGACAGAACGATCTCTCGAAAAAGCGGTAAACGACAAAATGAGTGCACAGGTCAGTACGATCAAAATGCAGGGCAAGGATGTCACCGTTCACTACGGTGAAAAACAGGCCCTGTTCGGTGTCAGCCTCGACGTGCCTGAGAAGATGGTGACGGCACTGATCGGCCCGTCCGGTTGCGGCAAGTCGACCTTCCTGCGCTCGCTCAACCGCATGAACGACACGATCGAAGGCTGCAAGATCGGCGGCAAGATCACGCTCGATGACGAGGATATCTACAATCCGAAGATCGACGTGGTCGAGCTGCGCGCCCGGGTCGGCATGGTTTTCCAGAAACCCAATCCGTTCCCGAAGTCCATTTTCGAGAACGTGGCCTATGGCCCGCGCATCCATGGTCTGGCCAAGAACCGGCACGAGCTGGAGGAAATCGTCGAGAAGAGCCTGCGCCGCGCCAGCCTGTTCGACGAAGTGAAGGACCGCCTGCATGAAGCCGGTACCGGTCTTTCCGGCGGCCAGCAGCAGCGCCTGTGCATCGCCCGCGCCATTGCCGTCAGCCCGGAAGTCATCCTGATGGACGAACCCTGCTCGGCGCTCGATCCGATTGCCACGGCAAAGGTCGAGGAACTGATCGACGAACTGCGCCAGAACTACACCATCGTCATCGTCACCCATTCGATGCAGCAGGCGGCCCGCGTTTCGCAGCGCACCGCCATGTTCCATCTCGGAAACCTCGTCGAGGTGGGCGATACGGAAATGATGTTCACCAATCCGACGGAAAAGCGCACGCAGGACTACATCACCGGACGCTTCGGCTAATCACGGGAAACAGGGATAAGAATATGACCGAGTCGCAGCATACCGTCCGTTCCTATGACGACGAACTGAAGTTCCTGACGCACAAGATCGCCGAAATGGGCGGCCATGCCGAGCGCATGGTCGAACAGGCCGTCACCGCCATGGTGAACTCCGACAATGCGCTGGCCCAGCGCGTCATTTCGGACGATCTCATCCTCGATGCCGGACAGCGCGAGATCGACGAGAAGGCCATCACCATCATCGGCAAGCGCCAGCCCATGGCGATCGACCTGCGTGAAATCATCGGCGCCATCCGCATATCCTCCGACCTCGAACGGGTCGGTGACCTCGGCAAGAACATCGCCAAGCGCGTCGTCGCCGTCACCGATACGCGCCAGACGCTTTCGGTCTATCGCGGCCTGCAGACCATCGCGGAACTTGCCCTGACGCAGCTCAAGGACGTGCTCGACGCCTATGCGACACGCTCCGTGCAGCAGGTCAACATCGTGCGCGAGCGCGATGACGAAATCGATGCGCTGTACACCTCGCTGTTCCGCGAACTCCTGACCTATATGATGGAAGACCCGCGCAACATTTCCGCCTGCACGCACCTTCTCTTCTGCGCCAAGAATATCGAGCGCATCGGAGACCATGCGACGAACATTGCTGAAACGGTCTACTACATCGTGACGGGTGCCCAGCTTCCGGCCGAACGGCCCAAGGAAGACCAGACCCACAGCATCATCGTCGATGAAGCCAGACAGCCTTAAACAGAATCAGGATTCCAGCAATGGCGATAGCTCCCAAAATCACTGTTGTCGAAGACGAGGAAGCGCTCAGCGTCCTTCTCCGGTACAATCTTGAAGCCGAAGGCTATGTCGTCGAGACAATCGCACGCGGTGACGAGGCGGAAATTGCGCTGCGTGAAAAAGTGCCGGATCTGCTCATTCTCGACTGGATGCTGCCGGGCCTTTCCGGCATCGAACTCTGCCGCCGCCTGCGGGCGCGGCGCGAGACCGAAATCCTGCCGATCATCATGCTGACGGCGCGCGGCGAAGAGAGCGAGCGGGTGCGCGGCCTTGCCACCGGCGCCGATGACTACATGGTCAAGCCGTTCTCGACCCCGGAACTGCTTGCCCGCATCAAGGCCATGCTGCGCCGGGTCAATCCGAGCCTGCTGTCGCATGTGCTCAGCTTCGGCGATCTGAAGCTCGACCGCGAGCAGCACCGCGTGTTCCGCAAGGAACGGGAGCTGAAGCTCGGCCCCACCGAATTCCGCCTGCTGGAATTCCTGATGCAGTCCCCCGGCCGGGTGTTCTCGCGCGGCCAGCTCCTGGACAATGTCTGGGGCGCCGACATCTATGTGGACGACCGTACCGTCGACGTGCATGTCGGACGGCTGCGCAAGGCCATCAATATCGGCCGCTCGATCGATCCGATCCGCACCGTGCGCGGTGCGGGGTATTCGTTCGGGTAATCAGTGCCTGCGCGAGAGTTCGCGCGTCGCCCCTTCGATGCCCGCCAGGGTCATGGGATACATGCGATGCGCGAAAATCTTGCGGATCATCGCCGTCGAGGCGGTGTAGTTCCAGTACTGTTCCTTTGACGGATTGAGCCAGGCGGCGTTCTTCCAGTGGTCGAGCACCCGGCCGAGCCAGACCGCGCCGGCTTCTTCATTCCAGTGTTCGACCGACCCGCCCGCATGGGAAACCTCGTAGGGCGCCATGGCGGCATCCCCGACAAAGATGACCTTGTAGTCCGGTCCGTACTTATGGATGAGATCGAGCGTCGGTATCCGTTCCGCATGGCGGCGGCGGTTGTCCTTCCACACGCCCTCGTAGAGGCAATTGTGGAAGTAGAAATATTCCATGTGCTTGAATTCGGAGCGGACGGCGGAGAACAGTTCCTCGGCGATCCGGATATGCTCGTCCATGGAGCCGCCCACATCGAAGAACATCAGCAGCTTGACATGATTGCGCCGTTCGGGCCGCGTCTGCACGTCGAGATAGCCGTGTTCGGCGGTTGACCTGATGGTGCCGGAAAGGTCGAGCTCGTCATCGGCGCCTTCGCGCACCCAGCGGCGCAGCCGTTTCAGAGCAACCTTGATGTTGCGGGTGCCAAGCTCGACACTATCGTCAAAATTCCTGAATTCACGCTTGTCCCAGACCTTGACCGCCCGGCCGTGCCTGCCTTCGTCCTGGCCGATGCGCACGCCTTCCGGATTGTAGCCATAGGCACCGAAGGGCGACGTTCCGGCCGTGCCGATCCATTTCGAGCCGCCCTGATGCCGGCCCTTCTGCTCCTCAAGCCGCTGGCGCAGGGTTTCCATCAGCTTGTCGAAACCGCCCAGCGCCTCGATCAGCTTCTTCTCTTCTTCCGTGAGGTGCTTTTCGGCGAGCCGGCGCAACCATTCCTCGGGCAGATTGGCAATGTCGACACCGCTCTCGCCGCCGAGCAGTTCCAGCCCCTTGAACACGTGACCGAAGACCTGATCGAAGCGGTCGAGATGGCGCTCGTCCTTCACCAGGGCGGAACGGGCGAGATAGTAGAACCCTTCCACATCATAGGTCACCAGCCCCGCATCCAGCCCCTCAAGCAGCGTCAGATATTCCCGCAGGGATACGGGAATTTTGGCGGCCTTGAGCTCGAGGAAGAAGGGGAGGAACATTGTGGGACCCTTTTACTGCATGCGATGAACGATGCCGGTTCTCTCGATGGGGCGGATGGTGAGCGCCATTTATCCCTGCCTCCTTGCCATGAAAGCCAGCCGCTCGAACAGATGCACGTCCTGCTCGTTCTTGAGCAGGGCGCCGTGCAGTTTCGGCAAGGCGTTCTTCGGGTCGGCGCGCAAATCTTCCGGGGCGATGTCGTCGGTGACCAGCAGGCGGATCCAGTCTAGTGCTTCGGAGGTCGACGGCTTCTTCTTCAGGCCGGGCACATCGCGGATCTCGTAAAACTGGGTGAGGGCGGCGCGCACGAGGTTCTGCTTGATGCCGGGATAGTGCACTTCGACGATCCGGGTCAGCGTCTCGACATCCGGGAAGCGGATATAGTGGAAGAAGCAGCGGCGCAGAAAGGCGTCGGGCAGTTCCTTCTCGTTGTTGGAGGTGATGATGACGATCGGCCGGTGTATGGCGCGGATCGTTTCGCCTGTTTCGTAGACGTGGAATTCGTTGCGGTCGAGCTCCTGCAGGAGATCGTTGGGAAACTCGATATCCGCCTTGTCGATCTCGTCGATCAGCAGCACGACTTTCCTGTCGGTCGTGAAGGCATGCCACAGCTTGCCGGGCTTTATGTAATTGGCGATGTCGTTGAACTTGGCATCGCCGAGCTGCGAATCGCGCAGGCGGCTGACGGCATCATATTCGTAGAGGCCCTGCTGCGCCTTGGTGGTGGATTTGACGTTCCATTCGACCAGTTCCAGATCGAGCGCCGCCGCGATCTGCCGGGCAAGCTCGGTCTTGCCGGTGCCGGGTTCGCCCTTGACCAGCAGTGGCCGTTCAAGTGCAATCGCCGCATTGACCGCCACCATCAAGTCCTTGTCGGCCACATAGGCCGCTGTACCTTCAAACCGCATCGCATTCCCTTTCGTGATGGACAAAGATTAAGGGGCGTGCCGGAGGAGGGCAAGAGCCGTCCGGGAATGCGGCGATATGGTTTTCCCGTTGCCACGCCCGCTTTCGCGTCTGGCTGTTGAAAGGTGGGAAAGACGGGCGGTCCCTGGAACGCGGGTCTTGGGGTATGTGGTATGCGATGCTTGCGATCCAAGGACCACCCGCCCCGGCGTTTTTGAGGGTTTTTGCCCAATGCGCAACCATTGAACCAAACCTCCCCGGCCGCACAGGTTTTCCTCCCTGTGAAGCCGAAGCGCCGATCCTTTCCCGACTTTCGAAAGTTTCCGGAAGCATTCCCGCCGGAAAGGACAGGGATGAGAATAACGTGGGTTGGGATGTGTTGGATAAGTTGGTGGTGAATTTCTCATAAAACAACAGCTTGGCTGTTCCAACCCCCCTCTGTCCTGCCGGACATCTCCCCCACAAGGGGGGAGATCAGCTGTCACGATTGTTTCAGCCAATCTTCAACATTGCAGAATAAGCAGAGCCGCTAATGCCAGTGCAATCTCCCCCCCTTGTGGGGGAGATGGGCGGCAGCCCAGAGGGGGGTGTTCCACGCATCCACAATGATTATGCGACAAAGATTGTGCGGGGAGGGAAAATCGTTTGCCGCGCACTGGTGCAATGCCTGCATCCGTCCTATATTCGGATCGGCGTTCTGCGCTTCTCGACAGGAGAGACATATTCCCCGGGGCCTTAATGATCCCTTAGGGAGCTGTCCCTGAGGAGGCCCGTGGGCTTCTTCACACGGCACCCACCTACTTTGTAGGTTCCCGGGATCGACTTCTCCATCGGTTGTGTGGACGCCACTTTTGTTTCATCCCGAGCCGGTTCGCGTGCCGGCGCCCCATGAAATCAAGCCTGTGCAGCACCACTCCCCCATCAAAGAGCTGAAGAAGAAACTGCGCCTGGAGGCCCTTGGCCGCCGCGATGCGCTGACGACGGAATTCCGCGTCGAAGCCTCGATGCGCATTGCCGATTTCGGCTTGGCGGCGCTTGCCGTCGATCCGGGCACCATTGTTTCGGGCTTCTGGCCGATCCGCTCGGAGGTGGATCTGCGCCCGCTGCTTTTCGGCCTGCGCGAGCGCGGTGCACGGCTTTGCCTGCCTGCCATCATCGACAAGCAGACGATCCTCTTCCGTGAACTGGTGCGCGGCGCGCCGATGATCGATACGGGCTTCGGCACGGCGGGGCCGCCGCACGACGCTGCCGTGCTTGATCCATCCTTCATGCTGGTGCCGCTGGCGGCCTTCGATGTCAGGGGGCACCGCATCGGCTATGGTGCGGGCTACTATGACCGGGCCATCGCGCATCTGCAGATCAAGGGCGTGAACCCGCGCCTGATCGGCGTGGCGTTTGACTGCCAGCAGGTTGAAACCGTACCCGATGAGCCGCATGATGTGCCGCTGGAGGCGATCCTGACGGAAAGCGGGTTGCGCCGCTTCGGCTAGACAGATAAATCGATCATTTCAGGCCCCGGCAAGGACCGGGCTCTCTTTCAGGATGTGCGCGTGAGATTACTGTTTCTTGGGGATATGGTGGGGCGTTCGGGCCGGACGGCGGTCTATGAGCAATTGCCGGGACTGATATCCGACCTGAAGCTCGATTTCGTCATCGTCAACGGCGAGAACGCGGCGGGTGGCTTCGGCATCACCGAGGAAATCTTTCACGACACGATCAATGCCGGGGCCGACGTGGTCACGACAGGCAATCACGTCTGGGACCAGCGGGAAGCGCTGGTTTTCGCCTCACGCGAACAGCGGTTCCTGCGCCCGGCGAATTTCCCGCTCGGCACGGCCGGCAAGGGCTCCGGTGTGTTTCTCGCCAAGAACGGCGCGCGCGTGCTTGTGTCCAACATCATGGGCCGTGTCTTCATGCATCCGGACCTGCATGACCCCTTCACCATCGGCGAGGAGATTCTCGCCGCCTGTCCGCTCGGCGAACAGGCCGATGCCGTGGTGTTCGATTTCCATGCGGAAGCCACCAGCGAAAAGCAGTGTTTTGGCCATTTCGTCGACGGCCGCGCCAGCCTCGTCGTCGGTACGCACACCCACGTGCCGACCGCCGATGCGCAGATCCTCAATGGCGGCACCGCCTATATGTCCGATGCCGGCATGTGCGGCGATTACGATTCATCGCTCGGCATGGACAAGGAAGAACCGCTGAACCGCTTTCTGTCGAAGGTGCCGAAAGGCCGGTTTGAAGCCGCCAGCGGCAAGGCGACGATCTGCGGCGTCGGCGTCGATATTTCCGACCGCACCGGACTTGCCGAAAGGATTTCTCCCCTGCGCATTGGCCCGCGGCTGGAGGAAACCATTCCCGCCTTCTGGAAATAGCTCGATACAACCCGGCGCAACCAATCACGCCCGATTCTGTAACACTCGTTTGAGGATAGACCTTCCATGACCCAGACCGCATTTCCCACCGCTTTCGTCCCGCTGAGGCTGGCGGACCGCTCCATTGCCTTCAAGGCTCTGGCCGTTCTGATCGGCACGGCCTTCCTTGCCGTCAGCTCGTGGATCGAAGTGCCGATGTTTCCGGTGCCTGTCACCATGCAGACATTTGCCGTGACGATGGTCGGCGCGCTTTACGGCTGGCGTCTGGGCGGCCTGACCGTGCTTGCCTGGCTGGGTGAAGCGATGATCGGCATGCCGGTTCTGGCCGGCGGCGCCGGCGGGTTCCTTTATTTCGCCGGACCGACTGCCGGTTACCTCGCCGCCTTCCCGGTCGTTGCCGCCGCCGTCGGCTTCCTGGCGGAACGCGGCCTGACGCGCAACCCGTTCGTATCGGCTGCGGTCATGCTGTTCGGCAACCTGCTTTGCCTCGCCCTCGGCGCCTCGTGGCTGGCGCATCTCTTCGGTTTCGAAGCGGCCTGGGCTTCCGGCGTTGCGCCGTTCCTGATCGGTGCCGTGCTGAAGTCGGCCCTGGCTGCTGCTGCGATCGAAATGCTCCGCCGTTCGGGCATCGCAGCGCGCCTGTTTTGACCATCCGCCAGCGTGCACATCACTTTCTGTGCACGCTGATCTCCATCGGCAAAGGCCATACACCGGCCTTTGCCGGCAATGACGATAAAATCATCGTGCGGCTGTTTCCAAAGCCGGCTATGGCGATATGCGGCTGCAACTTCCCCCATTGTGATCGCGCGGGTGCTGGACGAGACGCCGGTTTTTACCTATAAGGGCGCCATTCCAGACGCCTGTTTCCGCCTGAACTGCCTGCAGACTTGGTTCGCAGGCTTCCGAGGGAAACGGCAGAACCATATCTAAGCACGCAGGGGTGCCATGGCAGGCCATTCACAGTTTAAAAACATCATGCACCGCAAAGGGCGTCAGGACGCCGTTCGGTCGAAGATTTTCTCCAAGCTCGGACGCGAAATCACCGTGGCCGCCAAGCAGGGTCTGCCGGACCCGGCGATGAACCCGCGTCTGCGCCTCGCAGTGCAGAACGCGCGCGCCCAGTCGATGCCGAAGGACAACATCGAACGCGCCATCAAGAAGGCCGCGGGCGGCGACGCCGACAATTACGAAGAAGTGCGCTATGAAGGCTACGGCCCGGGCGGCGTTGCCGTCATCGTCGAAGCGCTGACGGACAACCGCAACCGCACCGCATCGAATGTGCGGGCCGCATTCACCAAATCAGGCGGTGCGCTGGGCGAAACCGGTTCGGTCGGCTTCATGTTCAGCCGCGTCGGCGAAATCACCTACAAGCCGGAAGCCGGCAGTGCCGACAAGATCATGGATGCGGCGATCGAGGCCGGTGCGGATGACGCGCAGACCGATGAGGACGGCCACACCATTCTTTGCGCATTCGAAGACATTGGCGATGTGTCCAAGGCGCTGGAAAGCGCGCTCGGCGAAGCCGAGTCTATCAAGGCCATCTGGAAGCCGCAGACGACGGCGCCGGTCGATGAAGAAAAGGCCCAGTCCGTGCTGCGCCTGATCGCAACACTCGACGACGACGATGACGTGCAGAACGTCTACGCCAATTTTGAAGTCAGCGACGAAGTTCTGGCCAAGCTCAGCGCCGCCTGATTATCTGATGAGGTTCCCAAAGAAGCCCGCTGGTTGCAAACCAGCGGGCTTCTTATTTGCGCTCAAGGTAAGTGACGCGGAAGAAGAATTCAGGCGTAGCGGGGAATGGGCTTGCTCATATGCACGGCGATGCCGCCCAGGAAGGGTTCCTCGCGGTCGATGGTGTAGCCAAGCTTCAGGTAGAGCGCGACGTTCTCGGCAAACATCTTGTTGGTGTAAAGCCGCAATTTGCGCAAACCGAGCGAGCCGGCAAGCGCCTCCGCGTGGGTGAGAAGCAGCCTGCCATAGCCGCGGCCCTGAAAGGCCGGCGCGACGGCGACGTTCTCGATCAGGAGACAACCGGATTCCCGGATCATTTCGATGAGGCCCGCCAGTTCGCCATCGGCGTAGAGAAGGTCGACAAGATGGTGCTGGACGGCATGTTCGTAGTTGGCACCCATCGGCTTGGGTTCACGGCCGATCACCGGTATCCACTTGGCATAGGACGCGCGAACGAGGTTGCGGACGGCGTCTGCATCGTCAATGGTTGCCCGTACGAGTTTTTCGTGTCCGCTCCGCATGATGTTCTCCGCGCCAGATGGTGGGGGCAGCAAACATGGTTTCCGGCGCGGGGACAAGGACATGGATGCAATCTCTGTGCAAAGACAGGACGGACGGCAACTGCATGCTGGATGATATCTACACGAATGGTGAACTTGCCGCGCTTTACGACAGCCTGAACCCGGCAGGGGAGGACAGCGCATTCTATCTGCGCAGCGCCGGAACGCCGAAGCGGGTGCTCGATCTGGGCTGCGGCACCGGCCTCCTCGCCTGCATGCTGGCGGCGCGCGGCCATGCGGTCACGGGCGTCGAACCGGCGCGGGCAATGCTGGATATCGCACGGGGCCGGGAAGGCGGCGGAACCGTCACCTGGATCGAGGCGGATGCGCGGTCGCTTGATCTGGGCGAGCGTTTCGACCTGATCATCATGACCGGCCACGTTTTCCAGGTGTTCCTCAGCGATGACGACGTGCATGCCGTCCTCAGGGCTGCCCATGCGCATCTGGCAAAGGAGGGGCGGCTGATATTCGAAAGCCGCAATCCGGCGGTGAAGGCATGGGAAAGCTGGACGCCGGAGCAGACCGCCCGGACAGTGTCAGTCGCTGGCGTGGGAGAGGTCGGTGTCCAACACCGCCTGATCGCGGTGAATGGCGATCGGGTTGCTTTCGAGACGGATCATGTTTTTCACGGGACGGGCAAAACGCTGGCCAATGCCAGCACCCTGCGCTTTCTGTCCCAGGCGGAAATCGGCACGCATCTGTGGGACGCGGGATTTACCCGAACCGCGTGGTATGGCGACTGGATCGAAGGCCCGGTTCTGCCGGAAAGCCGCGAGCTCATCATTGTCGCGCAGCGGAACTGATCGCCCACAAAGCAAAACGGCCCCGCGTGAGCGGAGCCGTTTTGAAATCCGGTATGCCGAAGGGATTAAATACCCAGATTGGCGAAACGGCTCTTGAACTTGGAAACGCGGCCGCCACGGTCGGTGAGCTGCTGCGAACCGCCGGTCCATGCGGGATGCGTGGTCGGATCGATATCGAGGTTCATCGTATCGCCTTCCTTGCCCCATGTGGAACGGGTCATGTATTCGGTGCCGTCTGTCATCACAACCTTGATGGTGTGGTAGTCTGGATGAATATTGGCTCTCATCTGTCTTATCCTGAACTTAAGGGGCACAAAACCAGAGCCACACAGGGTGCGGAGGGCCGGTTCGGAGCCGATTGGTAGAGATGAAGCCAAACGTCACAGAAACGTGGGCTTCCAAAACTGTTGGCGAGCCTATACATCAGCCTTAAAACAATAACAAGGCCATCCGGCAGCAAAGTCACGATGCGATACAGGAAGACTTGAAAAATATGGCCGACACGGCTTACGCAGAAGCAGAAAAGAAACGGCGCTCGCTCAAGCCGCTGCAGCGCATCTTCCCCTATATGTCCCGATACAAGGGTATGGTGATTGGCGCCCTGATCTCGCTGAGCATTGCAGCGGTGACGACGCTCATCCTTCCGCTCGCGGTGCGCCGGATGATCGATCACGGTTTTTCCGGTTCGAACGGCGCCTTTATCGACAATTATTTCGGCATGCTGATCGTTCTGGCGGCCGCGCTCGCCGTTGCATCCGCCGGGCGCTACTATTTCGTCATCACACTGGGCGAGCGCATTGTCTCGGATCTGCGCCGCGATGTTTTCGCGCACCTCACCAAATTGTCACCGGCCTTTTTCGACAGCACGCAGTCGGGTGAAATCGTCTCGCGGCTGACGGCCGACACCACGCAGATCAAATCGGCCGTAGGCGCCACCGCCTCCATTGCCCTGCGCAACCTCATTCTGGCCTTCGGCGCGATCGTCATGATGGTCATCACCAGCGCCAAACTGTCCGGGCTGGTGATCGCCGCCATTCCCGTGATCATCATCCCGCTGGTGGCCTTCGGCCGGTCGGTGCGCCGCCGTTCGCGCAATGCCCAGGACACGCTGGCCAACGCCACGGCCTATGCCAGCGAATCCATCATCTCCGTGCGCACCCTGCAGGCCTTCACCAACGAGGCGCTGGCGACGGGGCGGTTCGGCTCCGCCGTCGAGGATGCCTTTGCCGCGGCCCGTTCTTCGGTCAAGGCGCGCGCCGTGCTGACCGCCTTTGCGATCTTCATGATCTTTTCCAGTGTCGTGGCGGTGCTCTGGTTCGGCTCGCGTGACGTTTTGGCCGGAACCATCACGCCGGGTACGCTCGGTCAGTTCCTGCTCTATGCGGTGTTTGCCGCCGGGGCGCTCGGGGCGCTGTCCGAGGTCTGGGGCGAGCTGTCGCAGGCATCCGGCGCGGCGGAACGGCTGATGGAGATCATGGCGGAAAAGCCCGCCATTGCCACGCCGCTCAACCCCGTGGCGCTGCCGGAACCGCCGGTCGGTTCCGTTGTTTTCAGGGATGTCCGCTTCAATTATCCGACGCGGCCCGATGCTCCGGCATTGCGCGGTCTCGATTTCGAGGTCAAGCCGGGCGAGACTGTCGCCATTGTCGGGCCCTCCGGCGCCGGCAAGAGCACGGTGTTTTCGCTGCTGCTGCGCTATTACGACCCGGTGTCGGGCAGCATCCGGGTGGATGGCGTCGACCTGCGCGAAGCCGATCCTGCGGTGGTGCGGTCGCGCATTGCCATCGTGCCGCAGGATACGACCATCTTTGCCGCGACGGCGCGGGAGAATATCGGCTTCGGCCGGCCCGGCGCCAGCACGGCCGATATCGAGGCGGCGGCCAGGGCGGCGCTCGCCCATGACTTCATCGAAGCGCTCGACCACGGTTATGCGACGCAGGTCGGCGAACGCGGCGTGACGCTGTCCGGCGGTCAGCGCCAGCGAATCGCCATTGCGCGGGCGATCCTGCGCGATGCGCCGATCCTGCTGCTGGATGAAGCCACGTCGGCTCTCGACGCGGAAAGTGAAATTCTGGTGCAGAAGGGCCTCGAACACCTGATGCAGGGCCGCACGACGCTGGTCATCGCGCACCGGCTGGCGACGGTCCTCAAGGCGGACCGCATCCTTGTCATGGATGACGGCCGCATCGTCGAGGAAGGCACGCACCAGAGCCTCGTCAAGAAGAACGGGATCTATGCAAACCTTGCCAAGCTGCAGTTCGAAGCGGGTGCGGACGCATTCAAAGGCGCGGCCGAGTAAATTTCAGCCTCTGCCCGCCGCCGCCCGACCGGCGGACCGCCCGGAAAAGATGCAGCCGCCGAGAAAGGTGCCTTCCAGCGCGTTATAGCCCTGATAGCCGCCGCCGCCGAAACCGGCGGCTTCGCCTGCGGCATAAAGGCCGGGAACAGGCGCGCCCTGTGTGTCCAGCACCTGTGACTTCAGATTGGTGTGCAGGCCGCCGAGTGTCTTGCGGGTCAGGATATTGAGCCGCACGGCAATCAGCGGACCA
This sequence comes from uncultured Phyllobacterium sp., assembly GCF_902479695.1. NCBI lineage: Bacteria > Pseudomonadati > Pseudomonadota > Alphaproteobacteria > Hyphomicrobiales > Phyllobacteriaceae > Phyllobacterium > uncultured Phyllobacterium sp. The sequence goes on from NZ_CABSQF010000063.1 coordinate 13,040, forward strand.
GCCTTCGGATCGAGTATCCGGTGCGGTTTGGCGATGCGGGTCAGCCGGTCGCCGATATAATTCTGCGCGCCGCGCATGGCGGTGACCTGCGCATCCTTGGCGAATTTGTTGCCGATCTGGCGATCGCGTGCCTCGATCTGGTATCGGAGATGGTCGTGGTCGATCAGATTGTCGCCGGTCAGCGCGTTCATGCCCTTGACCAGTTCCTGCAGGTTGTCGCGCACGACAAAGTCCTCACCGTGCCGTTTGAAGGCCTCCACCGGTGGCGGCGCCCCCTTGCCGAGGCGGTTCTTGAGGAGCAGCTTCCAGTCCTTGCCCGTCATGTCAGGGTTCTGTTCGGAACCGGACAGGGCAAATTCCTTCTCGATGATTTTTTGCGTCAGCACGAACCAGGAATAGCCGTATCCGGTCGACAGGATGTGCTTGAGCGTTCCCAGCGTATCGAAACCCGGAAAGTAAGGCGCCGGGAAGCGATTGCCCCTGGCGTCGAACCACAGCGACGAGGGGCCGGGCAGAATGCGGATGCCGTGGTTCGGCCAGATCGGATTCCAGTTCCTGAGGCCCTCCGTGTAGTGCCACATGCGATCCGCATTGATGACGCTTCCGCCCGCTTCCACCGCGATGTCGATCATGCGGCCGTCCACGTGGTGCGGCACGCCGACAACCATATTCTCGGGCGGATTGCCAAGCCGGTCGCGCGGCCAGTTGCGCTTGACCAGCTCGGGATTGCCGCCGATGCCCCCCGACGTGACGATCACGGCCGGCGCGGACAGCGCGAAACTGCCTGCCACCTCGCGTCCCGACTGCTGGCCGCGTTCCACCGTCGACGGCTCCAGCACATCGCCGCTGACCCCCGTCACGGCACCGTTGGTCGTCACCAGCGCATTGACGCGGTGGCGGCATTTGAGCGTGATCAGGCCCTTGGCAATGGCCTCGCGCAGCAGGCGTTCGAACGGCGCGACGACGCCGGGGCCCGTGCCCCAGGTCAGGTGAAAGCGCGGGACCGAATTGCCGTGACCGTTCGCCAGCGCGCCGCCGCGCTCGGCCCAGCCGACAACCGGGAACCAGCGCATGCCGAGCGAATGCAGCCAGCTGCGCTTTTCACCGGCGGCGAATTGCAGATAGGCATCGGCCCATTGTTTCGGCCAGTGATCCTCGGCACGGTCGAACTGTGCCGAACCCAGCCAGTCCTGCCGTGCAAGTTCGAAGGAATCGCGGATACCGAGCCTGCGCTGTTCCGGGCTGTCGATGAAGAACAGGCCGCCGAGCGACCAGAAGGCCTGCCCGCCGACGGAGTTCTCGCCTTCCTGTTCGAGGAGGATGACTTTCTTGCCGGCCTGTACCAGTTCGTTTGCGGCGACGAGCCCCGACAATCCGGCCCCAATGATGATCGCATCGGCATCCATTGCCATTCGCCCCTCCCAATGCTTTGCTTGCTGCATGATTGCGCGGCTCAGGTTGGCGCGCAAGGGTGGAAAGCGGGACACCCGAGAGTGAAAAGGGGACAGGGATGATTGCGAACATTCTCATCGGGCTGGTTGCCCTGCTGCACGTCTATTTCATGTATCTGGAAATGGTGGTGTGGGATAAGCCGCTGGGGCTGAAAACCTTCCGGCTGGCGCCGGAATTCGCAGCCGCATCCAGGGCGCTGGCGCTCAATCAGGGCCTCTACAACGGGTTTCTCGTTGCCGGACTGATCTGGGGGCTGTGGCTGGGCCACGCGGGCTTTGCCATCAAGGTCTTCTTCCTCGGCTGCGTTGTTGTCGCCGGGATCGTCGGTGCACTCACCGTCAATCGCCGTATCTTCTTCGTGCAGGGCGTGCCGGCGATTGTCGCGCTGGCAGCCTTGCTCCTGCTCTAGCGTTCGGTGAGCTTGAGTTCGATACGGCGGTTGCGTGAGCGTACCTCCGGCGTATCGCCCGGCTCCAGCGGTTGGAATTCGCCGAAACCCGCAGCCACGAGGCGGTTGGCGGAAACGCCGTTGGCGATGAGGAATTTCACCACGGAAATGGCGCGCGCGGCGGAAAGGTCCCAATTGTCCTTGAACTGGCCGGTGCCCGAGAGCGCCACATTGTCCGTGTGGCCGTCGACGCGCAGAACCCAGTTGATGTCGTCGGGGATTTCCTTCTGCAGGTCGATCAAGGCCAATGCCAGCTTCTTCATTTCCTCGCTGCCTGCCTCGTTCAGCACTGCCTGACCCGATGGGAACAGCACTTCGGACTGGAAGACAAAGCGGTCGCCGACGATGCGGATATTCTCGCGGTCGGAGAGGATTTCACGCAGGCGGCCGAAGAAATCGGAGCGGTAGCGGTTGAGCTCCTGCACGCGCTGGGCGAGCGCGACGTTCAGCCGTTTGCCGAGATCGGCAATCTTGGCATTGGATTCCTTGTCGCGGGATTCCGAGGCGTTGAGGGCTTCCTCCAGCGCGCCGATCTGCTTGCGCAGTGCCAGTATCTGCTGGTTGAGAATTTCCACCTGCGACAGGGCCCGCGCGCTCAGCTGCTTTTCGTTTTCAAGGCCGGCGGTGAGGTCGCTGATCTTGCCTTCCGCGGCTGCACCGGCGCCCGCACCCTGCGACAGCATCGACTGCAGCCGCGACTGCTCGCTCTGCGCCTTGGTCAGCGATGCCTGCAGATTGGCGATGGTGTCTTCCAGATCCTGCTTGTTGCCCTGTTCGAGCGACAGCATCTGGGTCAATTCATTGATCTGCGAATTCAGGCGGTTGAGCACGGCATCCTTGCCGGTGATTTCCTGGCTGAGCAGGAACTGCGCCAGCACGAAAACCGACAGCAGAAACATGATCGCCAGCAGCAATGTCGACAGGGCATCGACGAAGCCGGGCCAATAATCCACATGACGGATAGCGCGGCGGGTGCGACCGAGCGCCATTCTCAGTTGTCCCTGCGGCGGGCGACGGAGTCGCTGAGCTTGGCGAGGGTTTCGCGCATGGATTTCTGTTCTTCAGCCTGTTTTTCCACCCAGTCGCGCATCATCTGCTGTTCGGAGCGCATGTTCTTGACCAGGCCCTGGATGCCTTCGGCGAGGCTGGCCAGCGCGGCGGTCGTGCGCTGGCTGGAGCCGCCGGTCTCCTGGATGTTCTGCAGGCGCTCGGAGAGCGAGCGCAGTTCGTCCGACGTGCCGCTGTTGACGCCATCGAGCGCATGCAGGTCCGATCCCAGATCGGTGACGCTGGACAGCCAGTTTTCGAGTTCGGTGTAGAAGCGGTTCTGGGCGCGGCCCGCCTGCAGGTCGAGAAAGCCGAGGACAAGCGAGCCGGAAAGGCCGAACAGCGAGGACGAGAACGCGGTGCCCATGCCCTTGAGCGGCGATTGCAGGCCGGCCTTGAGCGCATCGAGGACGCCGTTCGCGTCGCCGGCGCGCGGATCGAGCGACTGGATGGTCTGGCCTATGGAGCCGATGGTTTCCAGAAGGCCCCAGAACGTGCCGAGCAGGCCGAGGAACACCAGGAGGCCGATGAGATAACGCGAGACATCGCGCGTTTCATCGAGGCGGGTGGCGATGGAATCGAGCATGGAGCGCATGGCATTGGTCGACAGCGCCATGGATTGGCGCCGTCCGATCAGCGCGCGCATGGGAGCCAGCATCACCGGCTTGGAATTGGGATCCGAATTGCCGTGCCGGAAGGAGTTGACCCAGCGCACCTCCGGAAACAGCCGGATCACCTGACCGAACCCCAAGAGAATACCGACGATCAGCACGCCGATGATCAGGCCGTTGAGGCCGGGATTGGTGGTGAAGAACACGGAAATCTGGCGGAAGAGAATGGCGGCGAGAAAGGCGACAATGGCCAGGAAGATCGCCATCGATAGAAGCACAAGCCGCGGGCTGGACAGCCGGTACGGGTCATAATCGTCACCGTCCATGACCCGGCGGGTTGAACTGAAATCAGCCATTGCATCGTCTCCGCATTCGCCACGCACCAAGCAACCTCGTTCGCGTCACTGGACGAACGGAAATCGCACAAACCCAAATCGGTTTGTGCGACCCTAACCGAAATCAAGGTAAAAATGGAAGGTGCAATGCGGCCGGCGAGCCGGATATTGTTCAGATCGGCTTCTTGAGTGTCTTCAGGAGCGCCCGCTGAATGGCTTCATTGCCGGCGACGATCGATTTGCTTTCGACCACATCCTGGCTGCCGTTGAAATCGGTGACAAAGCCGCCGGCCTCGCGCACCATGATGATGCCTGCGCCCGTATCCCAGGGGGAGAGACCGTCTTCCCAGAAACCGTCGAAGCGGCCTGCTGCGACGGCGGCCAGATCGAGCGCTGCCGCGCCCATGCGGCGGATGCCGGAAACCTCGCCCATGACATTGCGCAACTGCACGAGATAGTCGCCGTGATGACCGCGGCCGAGATGCGGCACGCCCGTGCCGATGACGGAATCGACCAGCTTGATGCGGCCGGAGACGCGCAGGCGGCGATCGTTGAGGAAGGCGCCGCCGCCGCGCTCGGCGGTGTAAAGCTCATCCATAGCAGGGTTGAAGATCACGCCGGCGACGATCTGGCCCTGACGTTCCAGGGCGATGGAAACCGCGAACAGCGGAATGCCGTGCAGGAAGTTGGTGGTGCCGTCGAGCGGATCGACCAGCCAGCGATGCTGGCTGTCGGTGCCTTCGACCGTACCGGTTTCTTCCATCAGGAAACTGTAGTCGGGACGGGCCCGGCGCAGTTCGGCATAGATGATTTCTTCGGCCTTGCGGTCGGCCTGGCTGACATAATCGCCGGGACCTTTCAGCGAAACCTGCAGATTCTGCACTTCGCCGAAATCGCGCGCCAGGGAGCGGCCAGCCTTCATAGCTGCCTGCACCATTACATTGAGGATCGCTGAACGCGCCATTTCAGGTCATTCTCCGTCTGAATTCGTTGATGCGGGCGCCATTTTTAAGCGGCGCCCGATAATGCCTGCTTAGTCAGCGCGGCGGACGTAGGTCAGTTCGTTGGTGTCAACGATGATGCGCTCGCCCGACGAGATGAATGGCGGAACCAGAACGCGAATGCCGTTTTCAAGCACGGCAGGCTTGTAGGATGAAGCCGCCGTCTGGCCCTTGACGACCGGGTCTGCCTCGGTGATGGCGAGCGTGACGTAATCCGGCAGCGAAATGCCGATCGGACGTTCGTCGTAAAGTTCGACAGTGACCATCATGCCGTCCTGCAGGAACGCCGCGCGGTCGCCGACGAAATCCTTCTGCAGCTCGAGCTGCTCGTAGCTGGCGGTGTCCATGAATATAAGTGCGTCGCCCTGTTCGTAGAGGAAGGAGAAATCCTTCTGTTCGAGGCGGACCTTTTCGACGGTTTCAGCGGCGCGGAAGCGCTCGTTGAGCTTGGTGCCGTTGAGGAGGTTCTTCAGTTCGACCTGATTGTAGGCGCCGCCCTTGCCGGGCTTGACTGCGTTCGTCCTGACGGCGACCCAGAGGCTGCCATCATGCTCGATCACATTGCCAGGACGGATTTCATTGCCGTTGATTTTCATTTGTTTATCCGGATTGGTGTTGGAAACCGGGCGCCGACGTCTCGGCGGCAGCCGATATTGGCGCCTCCAAGACCACAAAATCGCGCGATAGGCAAGAGAAAGCGCAAAAAGAGCCGGGTATGGCCCTTTTCGCGGCTAAGCCTCCGGAACTAGGCGGTGAGCGCCGTTTCCGCCACGGAAACCCAATAGCTGATGCCGTAGGGAATGGCATCGTCGTTGAAATCATAGGCTGAATTGTGCAGGGCCGCCGTGTCGCCATTGCCAAGGAAAATGAAGGCGCCGGGCCGCTTTTCCAGCATGTAGGAAAAATCTTCGGCACCCATGACCGGCGGCATGTTGGTGTTCACCGCGCTGTCGCCGGCAATCAGCTGTGCGACACCCGTGGCAAAATCCGTCTCGCGGTCATGGTTGAACGTGACCGGATAGCCCTGATCATACTTGACTTCCGCCCGGGCGCCGAAAATGGCAGCCGTGGCTTCGGCCACTTCGGTCACGCGCTTGCGGGCGAAGTCGCGCACGTCAGGCATCAGCGTGCGCACGGTGCCCGAAAGGGTCACCGCGTTCGGAATGACATTGGTCGCATCGCCGCCGTGAATCATCGCCACCGAGATGACCAGCGACTTGAGCGGGTCGGTTTCACGCGACACCAGTGACTGCAGGGCGAGAACCGTATGGGCGGAGACGACCACGGGATCGACCGTCGTATGCGGCTTGGCGGCATGGCCGCCGCGGCCGATGACCTTGATTTCGAATTCGTCGGTCGCCGCCATGATGGAGCCCTTGCGCAGGGCAAACTGGCCGACGGGCAGGCCCGGCGCATTGTGCATGCCATAGACTTCCTTGATCGAGAACCGGTCCATCAGGCCGTCATTGATCATGGCCAGCGCGCCCGCACCACCTTCTTCGGCGGGCTGGAAGATGACCGCGACCGAGCCCTTGAAGTTGCGGGTTTCGGCAAGATACTGCGCCGCGCCGAGCAGCATGGCTGTGTGGCCGTCATGGCCGCAGGCATGCATCTTGCCCTTGGTCTTCGAGGCCCATGGCTTGCCGCTGGCTTCAAGAATCGGCAGGGCATCCATATCGGCGCGCAGGCCGATCACCGGTCCGTCGCCATGGCGGCCGCGGATGATCCCGACCACGCCGGTCTGGCCGATGCCCGTATCGACACTATCGCAGCCGAAGGAGCGCAGCTTGTCCGCGACAAAACGGGAGGTTTCATGCACGTCGTAAAGGATTTCCGGATTCTCATGCAGATGCCGGCGCCATTCGGCGACATTCGGTTGCATTTCATGAACTCGGTTGATCAACGGCATGGTGAAGTTCCCTTTCTGATCGTGTCGCGCACTGCAAGTCCGGCTGCCGGTCAGCGCATCCTGTTGGCTTCCGTCAGGGCGGCCTTTATCTGGTCGTCGTCGAGGCCGTCCATGAAAGAGTCAAGTTCGGGGTCGGTCAATCCGGCCCGTCTGGCGACCATGTACCAGGCGGCTGCCTTGACCGAGTCACCTTCCACGCCAAGGCCCTGATAGTAAAGCTTTGCCAGCTGTGCCTGTGCTGCGACATTACCGCCTACGGCGGCGCGCAGGGTCCAGCCGAAACCCGACACATAATCGCGCGGGCCACCGCGCCCCTCGACCAGCCAGCGGCCGAGATCGAGCTGCGCCGTGTCGTAGCCGCGATTTGCCGCCTTGGCGAGATATTCCCGGGCCTTGGCGTCATCGCGCGGAACGGCGAGCGTGCCGTTGGAAAGGATCTGGCTGACGGCATAGCTGCCATCGGGCAGGCCCTGTGCCGCTGCTTTCAGGAACCAGGGATAGGCATTGTCGATACCGATGTCGCCGGGATGCTCCTGCAGCAGGATCTGGCCGTAATTGAACTGGGCCATGGCGTTGCCGCCATCGGCGGCAGCCTTCATGAGCGCTTTGGCCTTGGCTGGGTCCTTGGGGGCATACTTGCCCTGGAGCAGGATCGCGCCATAGCGGAACTGGGCTTCGGGAACACCCTGGTCGGCGGCCTTGCCATACCATTTGGCCGATTCGGGCAGGTTGACAGGTATGCCGAGGCCGCGGGCCAGCATATCGGCCACCAGCACCTGGGCGGCGCCATCGCCATTTTCCGCGCGCGGCAGGGCGAGATTGTAGGCCGTCTTGTACAGGCCGCGCTGGTAGGCACCGAATGCCTCATCCACCGCGCCCTTGCCAAAACGCGTCGGGTTGACGATGTCGACCGCCGGATCGCTGGCGAGTTTCGGCCTGTCATGCTTGGGGGTTGTCTGCGGCGTTTCCAGGTGCTGGGGCGCGTCGGTCGGCGCGGATGTCACCGAAGGCGCCTGGCTTGTTGCGGGCGCCGGTGAACCCTGGGCGGCGGGTGCCGGAGCCGTCTGGGCCGTGGCGCCATGCGTCAGGACCGGGAAGGCTGCAAGCACGGCCGCGACGGCGCAAACGAGGTTTGCGGATTTTGCTCCCATGGGCCTATTCCTCAAATCGCGGCGCGTGCTCGTCGAGCAGCCGGTTCGCTTCCTTGATGGCATCAGCCGGTTTGTCGTTGCCGAAAACCGCCGCACCAAGGGCAATGAACTCCGCACCGGTTGCGGCAGCGTCGGTGATGCTTTCCAGCGTGTTGCCCGCCTGGACGATGCAGGGAATCTCGATCATCGATGCCCACCAGTCCGCCAGTTCAACATTGCGCGGGTGGGCTTCGGGTGTCGTATCCGCGCCAATCTTGCCGAACAGGACATAATCCGGCTGGGCTTCGCCGATTTCCAGCGCCGTGTGCCGGTTCTTGATATTGCCGGTCCCGACGATCAGTTTGGGCGAAAAGCGCTCGACATTGGCGGCAAGATCGCTGGCCGGGCCTTCAAGATGCAGGCCGTCGGCCTTGACCCGTCCGGCAACCTGCGTGTTGCCGACGATGATGGCGGCAGCGCCCGCATTCTGAATGATCGGAACGGCGGCTTCGGCCATGGTCTGGAACAGGGTTTCGTCCGTCTCGTAGGCGGGCAAAAGCACGGAGGCGACATCGCCGCCGGACAAGGCTTCGCTGAGTTTCCTGGCCAGTTCGTCAGCAGTCGCGGCCGGAGGCGCGATCAGAACGATACGGCAGCGTTGGGGTGTTTGTTCGTTGTTCATGGGCTGCAACCTTACAATCGTTCTCTATAGAATGGGCAATCGTGATGGAATTCGGGCATAGAGGATGGCCGTTCATTTGAACAGCCTTTTCGATGATCCAAGCCATCACACCCTGTTGCATATTAGTCTTACGACGTAATTACTTAGTAGCAAACAGGCACATGTTGCCAAAAAGCATTTTTCAAATGCCGCGGCGATCGGCTAGAGATGGAAGGCCCTCCTTGTGGATTTCCATCATGCACGATCTCCTGTTGAACCCATGGTTCTATGCTGCCGCCGTTCCGGCCACGATCCTGATCGGGCTGTCAAAGGG